>QIDL01000556.1 GCA_003228415.1 Gammaproteobacteria bacterium
GCGGCTGATAACGCCGTGGCTGATAGCGCCGCGGCTGATATCGGAACTACCGCTGGTATCGGCAGACACGGCCGCAGCGGCGCCGATCAGAATGTACAGCAGCACCCGGCCACGGAGCGTTGAAGAGAGAATTTGATTAAAATGCACACGATCACGGTTGGGAACCCAGAGAAAGGCTATATTGCCCGGTCGGATAGCGAACTCCAACGGCTTTGGCGTGTCCCAAGGTCATGCATTTACAGGCAGCGAGACCCGGTTCATGAGCAGCAGTCGAACGAGCAGATTCTTTACGGCCCCATTCTTCAAGTCCCGGCTGTTCATGATTGCGGTCATCACTCTGGTGGGCGGGTCCGCGGGTGCCAGCGAATGGTTCTCGTCAGAAGACAAGAAATTAGACGACTGGTCCTTTGAAGAGGTTGAGTTTCTGCCGGTTGATGAGGCGTTCATCCTCTCCGCAGAGGTGGCCGAGGATGGTTCGGTGCTCGCCCATTGGGATATCACCGATGGCTACTATCTGTATCGGCATCAATTTGGTTTCGATACCCGAATCAGTGCTGATCAACCCGATTCGCCCGTCACCCTGGGAGCGGCAGAAATACCCCCCGGAAAAAGGAAGGTCGACGAGTACTTCGGCGAAGTCGAGGTGTATTACCACAACGTAAAGGCGCGCGTGCCAACGCTTTCGGGAACCGGGTCGGTCGAGGTGGGTATCAGCTATCAGGGTTGTGCCGATGCCGGTCTGTGCTATCCCCCCCAGACCAAATGGGTGGCGTTGACTGTCGGTGGCTCTGGCGGTTCTGGAATGGCAGGGGGTTCCGAGGTTAGTGGCGCCTTCGCGGGTGCGCAGCGGGCGGCACTGCCGATCGAAGCCGCTGGCAAGACAAAATTCGTCGTACCGCAGACCGAAGAGCGGTTGCTCGCCACAACCCTGGCGGACAGCGGGATGCTGACCGCTCTGCTGTTGTTTTTCATCGGCGGTATCGCCCTGACATTCACCCCTTGTGTGCTGCCCATGGTGCCGATTCTTTCCAGCATCATCGTTGGTGAATCGGCCGAACTCAGCCGGCGCCGGGCCTTTACGTTGTCACTGGCTTATGTGCTCGGAATGGCGGTCACCTACGCCTTGCTCGGTATTCTGGTGGGATTGTTCGGTGCCAGCCTGAATCTGCAGGCCGCATTGCAATCGCCCGTGGTGCTGGTTTCTTTCGCAATTCTATTTGTGGTTCTGGCGATGTCCATGTTTGGATTTTATGAGCTGCAGCTACCTGCCAGTTGGCAGAACCGGCTCAATTCGGTGGGTGGCAAGGTCGGCGGCGGCAAGCATACCAGCGTCGTCGTCATGGGCTCACTCTCCAGTCTCATCGTGTCGCCGTGCGTATCGGCACCGCTTGCGGGAGCCCTCATCTACATCAGCGCTACCGGAGATGCGGTGCTCGGTGGTACGGCGTTGCTGTCTCTGGGGCTGGGAATGGGTGTCCCATTGTTGGCCATTGGCGCCAGTGGCGGGCACCTCCTGCCCCGGGTCGGAGCCTGGATGAATGCGGTCAAGGCAGTGTTTGGCGTTGGCCTGCTGGCAGTTGCGATCTGGCTGCTCGAACGGGTGCTTCCGGCATCCGCGACCCTGGCCCTGTGGGCTGCGCTCGCCATCGGTTGCGGTGTCTATCTCGGTGCCCTGGATTTTTCCCCGCGGGCGGGTTGGAGTCAATTGTGGAAGGCCAGCGGTGCTTTCGGATTTGTTTACGGAGTGCTGCTGCTGATTGGTGCCGCTACCGGTGCGGAAGATCCGTTGCGGCCGCTGGATAATTTTTCCGTTTCCAGCTTCATTCCTGTCGTTCGGGAAGGCGCGGTGGCGGGTGCGCCGGTGTCGCGGCGCAGTGGCGAACTGGTCTGGCATGCGGTGGCAAATCTGGATGAGCTGGAGGCAAATCTCGCGGTGGCGGCGAGCAACGGTCAACCGGCGTTGCTCGACCTGTATGCAGATTGGTGCATCTCCTGCAAGGTGATGGAACGTTCGGTATTCCCGCAACCGGCGGTAGCCTCCAGATTGGCACAGTTCCGACTGTTGCGAGCGGATATCACGAAAAATGATGCGGATGACAAAGCCCTGATGGCGAAATATGGGCTGTTTGGCCCACCAAGTCTGGTGTTTTTCGGCGGAGATAGCCGCGAAATAAGCGAAGTCAGGATTCAGGGAGAGATCGGCGCGGAGCCTCTGGCGGCGCACCTCGGGGCGGTTCTGAAGTCCCTGGATTACGTTAACATCGGAGAATATGCCGTTAACTACTGATAAAAACACTATTTTTGCCGAATTCGACTGGCGACCAGCCGTTACTTCGGGCACACTTCGACCTATCTCCTGTAACAAGCGTCGTTCTCATGGCAAAGCTATTGGTGCTGCATGGCCCGAATTTGAACCTCCTGGGATCCAGAGAACCGGAAATTTACGGATACGACACTCTGGACGACATCAACACCCGGCTCAGTGCTCAGGCCGAAGGCCTGGGTCATACCATCGATTTCCTGCAAAGCAACGCAGAACACCGACTCGTTGACGCGGTGCATGCTGCTAAACAGCAGGGGGTGGCTTGTATCGTCATCAATCCCGGCGCGTTCACCCATAGCAGTATTTCCCTGCGTGACGCGTTTCTCGGCGTATCGATTCCATTCATCGAGATTCATCTCTCGAACGTTTTCGCCCGTGAGGAATTTCGCCAGATCAGCTATTTGAGCGATGTGGCGGTCGGGGTGATCGCCGGACTGGGTGCCAGAGGCTATGAGCATGCGCTGGCCAGCGCCTGTGCCATTGCGGAGGAAAGCTCATGAGCGTGGATCTCCGCAAGATTAAGAAGTTGATCGAACTCGTCGAAGAGTCGGGGATTTCGGAGCTCGAGGTGAGCGATGGTGACGAGAGCATTCGCATCTCCCGTGCGCTTCCATCGACCGCGAACGCCGTCGCCACTTTGGCGCCCGCCACTTTGGCGCCCGACACCCTGGCGCCGGCGGTCGTAGTGCCAGCGTCCGGGGCCTCGCGGGACGCCCGTGGCAGTGACGGCTTCGACCTCCGATCACCCATGCCGGGCACCTTTTACCGTGCTGCGGCGCCGGATGCCGAACCGTTCGTGGTTGTGGGTCAGGCAGTGGAAGCAGACGATGTGGTGTGCATCATCGAGAGCATGAAGATGATGAATGAGGTCAGGGCCGAGAAAGCCGGCGTTTGCGTGGCAGCACCGGTCGAAAATGCCGCAGCCATCGGGTCGGGGCAGGTGTTGTTCCGTTTCGAGTAGCCCGTGAGTTGGCTGCGGGTGCGGGTGGAGCTCGCGCGGGAGCAGGTCGAGCAGGCTGAAACGCTGTTCGAATCTCTGGGTGCGCTCTCGATTACCCTCCAGAACGCAGGCGCCGATCCGGTGCTCGAACCGGGACCCGGTGAGACTCCGTTATGGCACGACAGCCGTGCCGAAGCCCTGTTTGAGCTCGATACCGATGTGCAGAAGCTTCGTGAAGCGCTCCTGCAGGCTGATCTGACAGCAACCAGCGTGGACTTTCTGGATGATCAGGATTGGCTGAATCGCTGGCTGGGATACGCGGTGGACGCGTGTTTTGCCGATCGCTTGTGGATTGTGCCTCGCGATGTCGAGCCGGCTTCTGAGCCTGCCCTCCGACTGAATCCCGGGCTGGCATTCGGAAGTGGCAGTCATGCCACGACGCGTTTGTGCCTGAACTGGTTGGCCGGACAGGACCTGCAAGGCCTGCGGGTTCTCGATTTTGGCTGTGGTTCCGGCATTCTGGGCCTGGCCGCTCTGAAACTTGGGGCCGAACGGGTCGTCGCGATTGATCATGACCCGCAGGCGCTGCTCGCCACGCGGGAAAACGCTGCCTACAATGCGCTCCTGGATGAACGCCTGATCGTGAGTGGAAGGGTGATGCCCGGCGCGGACGAATTCGATGTGGTGGTCGCAAACATTCTTGCAAACCCGTTGCTGGAGCTGGCGCCGCTGCTCACCAGGGTCACACGATCCGGAGGCGCGCTGGTGCTGTCCGGGTTGCTCGATCACCATGCCCAACTGGTCACGGCGGCATACCCCGAGATGAACTTCGAACCCGCGGAGTTCGAGATGGATGAGCAGGGTAGCCGCTGGGTCCGGCTCGTCGGTCGAAAAGCGGAAAACGCGCGCTGACTGCAAGGCGTGCGAAGCTGTCGGACCGTCGGTAAGGAAACC
>QIDL01000115.1 GCA_003228415.1 Gammaproteobacteria bacterium
TCTGACGCTTCGATCGCGCCGGTACCGTTCGAATCCAAAGCTTCGAATAGCGCGCTATCCATCTGCGCCATGTGCTCCTGGTGGTTTGCTGAACTGTCGGCACCGTCGTGGTGTCCGTGGTGTCCGTGGTGTCCGGGCATCCTCTTGCCATGCCCGCCACGCTCGGGCCGGTGGGCTGCGAACTCCTCCATGCTGATCATGCCGTCGCCATCGGCATCCACATTGGCGAACGCCTCGGCGCTCCTGGCTTCCAGCTTCTCGACGGAGATCGGAAACCGATCTTCTCCCGGGCTCGCCCAGGCGAGTGCCGCAATCATCAGGCTGACGCCAGCGGTGGTCAATGCATGGACGGATCGAGGGTGCTTCATTTGAGTCATCCTTGTGCTGCTGATCTGTCTCTTGTACGTGTGGCCTTCAGCAACCAGTCGCTGTGTCGTAACGTATTGCCACGATAACGTAGTGATTCTCGGTGTCACCCTGATGAACGCTGATTTCGTCGTCGAGCCGTTTCTTCAGCAGCGCTCGCGCCATTGGTGAGTCGATGCTGATGTACTCAGGCTCGGCATCAAATTCATCTGGACCCACCAATCGGTATTGGAAGGTGGAACCGGAATTGTCTTCCAGGGTGACCCGGGCTCCGAAGAATATCTGATCCTGAGTTTTCGGAGCCTTTTCCACCACGATGAGTTCATCGAGGCGCTTGGACAGAAAGCGCACCCGTGCGTCGATCTCTCTGAGTTGCCTTTTACCGTAGATGTACTCTGCGTTTTCAGAACGGTCACCCTGGGCAGCCGCCTCGGAGACCTTCCTGGTCACCTCCGGGCGTTTCACCTTCCACAGATATTTGAGCTCCTGCTGCAGACGCTGGTGTCCTGCTGGAGTGATGTACGGAGAGGATTTTGGTCGTGGTGGACGATAGCGGCTCATGGGAGTGATTTGCGATTGCTTTCGATCCAGGGCACGGCGAAATCGACCAGCTCGCGAGCCCTCATCAGCCGAGCCTCGGCGGCGCCGACGGATTTTAGAATTTCGCCACCCGCGGCGCCGAATGCTTCCCCGATTTCGGCGAAGTCATCATCGCTGACCTTCAGCGGACGGAATTTCTGCCAGCGGCGCTTCCCGCCGACAATGATTGGAGCGCCTTCGTCGTGACGCGTTTTACCTGGAAAATCGGCCCGATGTTCCGCCAGATGCAATGCCGTGTTGTTGCCATGGCTCACCCCGAGCAGCAACACGTAACCATCGAGTTCATAGAGCTTGCCGATCGGTGACCGCTCTCCGAAAAAACAGTCGAGCGGATGTTCCGCAACGATACGCTCGGCCAGCGGACCAGACGCGGCGTGGGAAACCTGCGGGTGAGCACTGCGAGCGACGCCTGGATAGGTGCGAAATGATTCGGCCACCAGACCCATGTTGCGGGTCGGAGTGCGAGCCTTGTCGTATGCGGGCATTTCGCGGCGCAGGATGTCCCACCAGCTTTCCGGCACGGGGGGCGCCCGCCAGGTGGAAGGATCTGTGAGCTGACTCGAGTGAGTGGGCATCATCAGCGTGCCGGTGGCGCCAAGCTGTTTCAGCAGCGCGGCGTTGACCGATTGTACGCCTCCGGCGACCCAGCCGAGCCTGGACATCGAGCAGTGCACGTTGAGGAGCATGCCGGGTTGGACACCGAGATTGCTGAGGTCGGCGATCAGGCTGGCGGTGGTGACGGGTGCTTGAACGCGGGCTTCCCAGGATTGTTCCGACACTGTTTATCAACCGATTCCGATAGAGGAATTTAGTCTAACGCCACAAAACGCCATGCGTATACTCGCTAAGCAGAGGCTGGTGGAGGGAACCATGCGCAGGCTCTACTACATTGCCGACAATCTTCCGATTACCCGTGCGATCTCGGAGGCCCTGCACGAAGAGGGTATAACCGACTGGAATTTCCACGTTGTGGCCAAGGACGAAACCGGCCTCTATCGGCACCATATTCATTCGGCCACACCCATTCACCAGCTCGATATCATCCACAGCGGCGAACGCTGGGCGCTTTGCGGAGCGGCGATCGGTCTGGCGCTGGGTCTGGTCGTCTATATTTCCAATGTGCTGCCCTTTGCGACCACCGCATTGACGGTGTTTCTGTTCGCGCTGGTGGGTGGTCTGTTCGGCGCCTGGCAGGGCGGTGTGATCGGGCTGTCTCGAGAGAACTATAAACTCGAGCCCTATCATAACGAGATTGAAGCGGGCCGCTATCTGATCATGGTGGACGTGCATCCGGATAGTCGGGGTCGGGTTCGGGAAATTCTGAACATGGGCTTTCCGGAGGTTCGTTTCTGTGGCAGAGACACCACGGTAATCAACCCCTTCAGCCGCCCGAAGCGGATCTATTCGCAGATCACACGCTGAGCTCGGCTTTTCGTCTGCGGGACCGGCAGTAGCCGCGGGATCAGATCAAGCCGAAGTACCGGGGCAGGTCGCTGTCTCCCGGGGCTTCGATCAGACCGCGATCGGTAACAAGTCCAGTCACCAGTCCTGCGGGCGTGACATCGAAGGCCGGATTATAGGCTGGAACCTGCGCGGTCCGGGTATTCACAACCTCGTTCGCGTCTCGATGCTCGATGGTGACGTCTTTACCGCGTGCGGTGTTGGGATCAAATGTGGATGATGGGCAGGCGACGTAGAAAGGCACCTTGAAATGCCACGCCAGTACCGCCAGGTTGAGCGTGCCGATCTTGTTGATCACATCGCCGTTGTTTGTGACCCGGTCGGTACCTACCAGAACCAGGTCTATCTCGCCGGCCGCCATCAGGCTGGCCGCTGCATTGTCACAGAGCAGCGTTACATCGATGCCGGCCTGAGACAGTTCCCAGGCGGTCAGCCTTGCACCCTGTAACAAGGGGCGGGTCTCATCGGCGTACACCTTGAAAGGTATGCCGAGAGCGTGACTGAGATAGAGCGGCGCGGTGGCGGTGCCGAGTTCGGAGACGGCCAGAGCTCCGGCGTTGCAATGGGTCAACACGCGAGTTCCGGGTTTTATGAGAGCGCGCCCCGCCTCGCCGATGGCCCGACAGATTGCCCGATCTTCCGCGTGTATGGCTTCCGCTTCTGCTTTCAGCGCTGCATAACTCGGTTCGCGTGCGGCTCTTGCCTGCAAGCGCTCGACCGCCCACGCCAGATTCACGGCGGTGGGCCGAGCGGCCTTCAAGCGGCTGCCATGGGCGTCAAGCGATCCAGCGAATCGGGCTTGGGATACCTGGCGCATCGAGGTGGCCAGAGCGTAGGCAGCGGCGATGCCGATTGCCGGGGCACCGCGAACGGCCAATGTGCGAATGGCCGTGACCGCCGCTTCGATGCTGTCGATGGGGAGATAGACGACCTCTACCGGCAGAGCCCGCTGATCGAGCAACTCGAGACATTCGTTGTGCCAACGGATAGCGGATGGAACGTGCATGTCAGCTAAGCGATTTGGCAAGGTAACTCACCATCAGACCACCCGCATCACGCGCGGTCGGGCCGCAGGCGAAGATTCCGTCGATGTGCCCGAGGGTGGCGAACACCAGCGGCCTGGAATGAAAGGTCTCCAGCAGGGATGCGGTTGCCGCAACCATGTCGGGGCTGCCGTAGGTCGTTTCGGGATCCGTGCAAGGTAGCGCCAGAGCTTCGGCCCGTTGCCAGATATCCGGGCTGTGGCAGTGGAAAACCCAGTCGATTCGGGGGTCGGCCGCGTAGACCATGGCATGGGTCAAGGTTTCAGAAGAAGGCGGTAAATCTCCACAGGCGTCCACCCAGAAACGTTCCAGGTTGAAGCTCACCACACGGGTGAGGTGTTCCTGGGAAAGGTTCTGCACCGAGCCGGTTTGACTGGCAGTGATGACGAATTCGTCCGGTCGCTGAGGATCTCGAGCGCTCAAGTTGCCGAAGCCGAAACCACCGTAGCGCCCGGCGCTCTGACCCACCAGGCCCAGCTTCATGAATATCTCCCGCCACGCCTTCAGTTGGCCGAACAGTTCTGCATCTGCAATTGCCGAATCTGGCTGTTGCAGATCGTAGGCGAACTGAATGATGCCCTCACTTTCGGTCTTCTCACTCACGGTTGCTTCACTGCCTGTCTCTTCAAGGTCGGTCTCTTCACCTTCAGTCTCTCCACCAGTCAGGGGGAGTACAATTCGAGCCCGATGTTGGGAGATAAGGATGCCACGTTGCGGATAAAAAAAGCAGCGGCAGCGGTGG
>QIDL01000017.1 GCA_003228415.1 Gammaproteobacteria bacterium
CTATCCAGGGGTTAAGGCCGGCAGCGGCCCTGACCCGGCGGCGCCTCGGAACGCCGGCCGACCCCGCTTCTGTGGGGAAGGACAGGAGGGCGATTAGCTCAGTTGGTTAGAGCGCGGTCCTGATAAGACCGAGGTCGGTGGTTCGAGTCCACCATCGCCCACCAGCCGAAGTTCAGAGGTGGGGCCGTAGCTCAGTTGGGAGAGCGCCGCCTTTGCAAGGCGGAAGTCGGGGGTTCGAGTCCCCCCGGCTCCACCAGCGCACCCGCCGAAGAGGCAGTCCACGGACCCTTCTGCCGCAAGCAGTTCTTGCGGCCGGAAGGTCCGGCGGATTGCCGGAGCGAACGTTAACAAGCGAATAGAGTTGATGACCTGAGGGATCAAATACCCGTGCCAAGACACGAATGTTGTGTCGATAATGGAGTGGTGGTTAAAGCTACAAAGGGCGCGCGGTGGATGCCTAGGCATTGGAAGCCGAAGAAGGACGTTGCATGGCTGCGATAAGCCTCGGTTAGCTGCCTTGCAAGCTTAGCCGGGGATCTCCGAATGGGGGAACCCGCCTGGATGAATAATCCAGGCATCCGCTTATGGCGGATGGGAACCGGGGGAACTGAAACATCTAAGTACCCCGAGGAAAAGAGATTATTCCCTTAGTAGCGGCGAGCGAAAGGGGAAAAGCCCAAACCCGCATGGAAGTTAACGGGGCACGACCTAATGCCCTGCGGGTGTTGTAAGACACGGACTGGCGGCATCGTGTTAGTCGCCGAAGAGTTACAAAACCTCGCTCTAGTGGAAGGAACCTGGAAAGGGCCGCCATAGAGAGTGACAGCCTCGTACACGAAAGAGCAGAGGTCTCTTTCGTCCGTGTTCTTGAGTACCACGGGACACGTGAAATCCCGTGGGAAGCTGGGGAGACCACTTCCCAAGGCTAAACACTTCCAGTGACCGATAGTGCAGCAGTACCGTGAGGGAAAGGTGAAATAGCACCCCGGGAGGGGAGTTAAAAGACCCTGAAACCGTGTGCCTACAAACCGTTGGAGTCTGCCTTCGGGCGGATGACAGCGTGCCTATTGAAGAATGAGCCGGCGAGTAAATTTCAGTGGCTGGTTAAGCAAGGGGACTTGCGGAGCCAAAGCGAAAGCGAGTCCGAACAGGGCGTTGCCTTAGGGCAGGTCGCTGGGATTTGACCCGAAACCGGGTGAGCTACCCATGGCCAGGGTGAAGTCAGCCTAGTCGGCTGATGGAGGCCCGAACCATTTAACGTTGCAAAGTTACTGGATGAGCTGTGGGTAGAGGTGAAATGCCAATCGAACTCGGAGATAGCTGGTTCTCCCCGAAATGCATTGAGGTGCAGCCTCAGAGAATGTCTTCTGGAGGTAGGGCACTGGATGGGCTAGGGGGCTTAACGCCTACCAAACCCAACCAAACCACGAATGCCAGAAGATTAATCCTGGGAGTGAGCCCGTGGGGGATAAACTTCACGGACGAAAGGGAAACAACCCAGACCACCGGCTAAGGTCCCCAAGTGTACGCTAAGTGGGAAAGGATGTGGGACAGCCCAGACAGCCAGGAGGTTGGCTTAGAAGCAGCCATCCTTGAAAGAGTGCGTAACAGCTCACTGGTCGATGCCATCCCGCGCCGAAAATGTAACGGGGCTAAAGCGTACCACCGAAGCCGTGGCTTGTTCCGCCTATTGGCGGAGCAGGGGTAGGGGAGCGTTCCGCTCAGCTGTGAAGCCAGCCTGTAAGGTCTGGTGGAGCGTGCGGAAGTGAGAATGCCGGCATGAGTAGCACAAGGCGAGTGAGAATCTCGCCCACCGAATGCCTAAGGTTTCCTACGGAAGGTTCGTCCACGTAGGGTTAGGCGGGCCTAAGGATAAGGCGAATAGCCGATGCCGATGGACAGACGGTTATTATTCCGTCCCCGTTTGTATGGCGTTATTAGACGGCGGGGGGACCCAGTAGGGTAGGCACAGCGGGCCCATTGGACATGGTCCGTCCCTGGCCTGTAGGCGTCCGGGAGGAGGAAAATCCCCTCCCGGGTTAAGCTGAGGGGTTGGGGCGAGCAGCGACTTCGGTCAACGCGAGTGAGTTGAACCCACACTGGCTAGAAAAGCCTCGCCGTCGAGGCATACAGGCGCCCGTACCGCAAACCGACACAGGTAGGCTGGGGTAAGCGCCCTCAGGTGGTCGAGTGATCCCCCCTCAAGGAACTCGGCAATTTGGCCTCGTAACTTCGGGAGAAGAGGTGCCCCTGTCGGTGAAAGGGCTAGCCCCTGGAGCTGGCGGGGGTCGCAGCGAAGCGGCCCAAACGACTGTTTAACAAAAACACAGGTCTCTGCCAAAGCGAAAGCTGAGGTATAGGGGCTGACACCTGCCCGGTGCCGGAAGGTTAAAGGGCGGGCTGATAAGGCCCAAACTGAAGCCCCGGTGAACGGCGGCCGTAACTATAACGGTCCTAAGGTAGCGAAATTCCTTGTCGGGTAAGTTCCGACCCGCACGAAAGGTGTCACGAGTTGGGCAGTGTCTCGAGGGGGGGCTCGGCGAAATTGCAGGACCCGTGAAGATGCGGGTTTCCCGCCGCAGGACAAAAAGACCCCGTGGAGCTTTACTGCAGCTTGACGTTGAAGGCGGGCCTGGGATGCGTAGGATAGGTGGGAGGCTTGGAAGCTGGGTTTCCGGACTCGGTGGAGCCGCCCTTGAAATACCACTCTTCCTAGGTTTACCTCCTAACTCCGCTTTAGCGGAAGACAGCGTCTGGTGGGCAGTTTGACTGGGGCGGTCGCCTCCCAAAAGGTAACGGAGGCGCCCAAAGGTTCCCTCAGGCTGGATGGAAATCAGCCGTTGAGCACATTGGTATAAGGGAGCTTGACTGTGAGGCCTACAAGCCGAACAGGGACGAAAGTCGGGCAAAGTGACCCTACGGTTCCGTGTGGAAGGGCCGTGGATTATCGGATAAAAGCTACCCCGGGGATAACAGGCTGATCTCTCCCAAGCGTTCACAGCGACGGGGAGGTTTGGCACCTCGATGTCGGCTCGTCGCATCCTGGGGCTGAAGTAGGTCCCAAGGGTTGGGCTGTTCGCCCATTAAAGCGGCACGCGAGCTGGGTTCAGAACGTCGTGAGACAGTTCGGTCTCTATCCGCGGTGGGCGCAGGAGACTTGCGAGGAGCTGCCCCTAGTACGAGAGGACTGGGGTGGACGAACCGCTGGTGTGTGGGTTGTCTCGCCAGAGGCAAAAAGCCCAGTAGCTATGTTCGGAAGGGATAAGCGCTGAAAGCATCTAAGCACGAAGCCCCCCTCAAGATGAGGTCTCCCACCGGGTTAACCGGGTAAGGTCGCGGGAAGACTACCCGCTTGATAGGCGGCATGTGTAAGTCCGGTAACGGATTCAGCTAAGCCGTACTAATGACCGAGGGCTTGACCACCCCTCCATTATCTGCACAACATTCTAGTGAACTCAGGCATCAACTCTCTTCGCGCCCCGCCGCTGGCGGGCACACGTCGCGGGGTGGAGCAGCGGCAGCTCGCCGGGCTCATAACCCGGAGGTCGTGGGTTCGAGTCCCACCCCCGCTACCACGCGACAATGGCCGGAGTCGCAAGCCGACGCGCGGCTCCGGCCCTCACAACTTCATAAGTTAAGGCTCCTGGTGACTAGAGCGAGGTGGCCCCACCCGTTCCCATCCCGAACACGGAAGTGAAACGCCTCAGCGCTGACGATACTGCCTGGGCAACTGGGTGTGGAAAATAGGCCGTTGCCGGGGGCTTTTTCTTGTCCCGCTCACATCCCTATTCGCTCAGCGCCGGGTCAACCTATCACTAAGGCCGGCGTTTGCTATAATGACTACGAGGTGCCAGGTAGTAGTACCTCGCCCCATCTCGGCATACGGAGGTAACCCTTGACGTTTGAAGAAGTAGACGAGACCGGCGCGCCAGAAGAATCGATGGCCGCCCTTCTCGAAGCAGAGACCGCCGCCTACCCTGAGCTACGGCGCGGGGAGATCATCGAAGGCACGGTCGTCGGCACTGACCGAGATGGAATACTAGTTGATATCGGCGCCAAGTCTGAGGGAGTCGTCCCGCCGGGCGAGATGCACTGCCTGCAGCCGGAGGGCGCATCCAAGCTGAAGAACGGGGACAAGGCCCTCGTCTTCGTCTTGCAGCCGGAGTCGGCGGAGGGGCAGATCATCCTCTCCATGGACAGGGCC
>QIDL01000093.1 GCA_003228415.1 Gammaproteobacteria bacterium
CATGACCGGTGATCTGGTTGAATTCGCCAAGAGTTCGAATCGCGACCTCGGCTCGCTGGCCACCGTCGGTGGTGGTGGTGCCGCTCGAGCGCCAGAACAGGTACGGGGCATCGACAGAGCCTTCAGCAACGCGATGCCGAATACCGGCTGGGGCATGACCGAAACCAACGCCATCGGTACCGGAATCGGCGGTCAGGACTACCTGGACCGGCCGGAAAGCTCGGGTCGCTGCTCGGCGGTGCTGGAACTTCGGGTGGTCGATGACGCAGGCAACGTACTGTCCACTGGCGCACGGGGTGAACTGCAGATCCGCGGAACCTCCGTCATTCGCGGCTACTGGCAACGGCCGGATGCGAACGCCGCAACCTTCGACGGCCGCTGGTTGCGTACCGGTGACGTGGCCTACCTCGACGACGAAGGCTTTCTATTCATCGTCGATCGAATCAAAGACCTGGTGATCCGCGGCGGGGAAAATATCGGCTGCGGGGCCGTGGAAGCGGCCCTGCTGGAGCATCCGGCCGTTCTGGAAGCGAGCGTATACGCGGTTCCTGACAAGCGTCTCGGTGAAGAGGTGGCAGCGACGGTCTACGCCTCAGAAACGATAACCGACTCCGAGCTCCAGAAGTTTCTGCAACCGCACCTGGCGCGATTCGAAATTCCCCGCTACTTTCACTTCAGCGAAGAGCCGCTGCCGCGCACGGCGTCGGGTAAAATTCTGAAACGTCAGCTTCGGGAAGAGGCCACGGCCAGACTCAGCGACTGAGCTCGCCGGAGCGGGTACCGATTGTGTTTACAGCAGCTGAGACAGCAAAGTTTTTGCTGGTACGACTATCGGGCCACCTGGCTTGGCAAAGCAATCCGCATCGACGTATTCCGCATCAACTACGAGTTGAAATGCAAAAGGTGCGTCTAGCTGGTCCTGAAAAAACCTGAGCGCCGGACTCATCGATTCCTCGTGATGTTTCACCTCGACGAGAAACCAGGGATTACCGTCACGGACAATCAGGAAATCAACTTCGTGTTTCTCCTTGTCGCGCAGGTAGCCCAGGTCGAACTTACCCAGGCCCATGTCGTTCCAGCCCTCCACAGCTTTGAGGAGATGACATGCAACGAAGGTTTCCGCTTTGTCACCGGTATCCTCAATGGCGGCCCAGTCTCTCAGGAACCACTTGGGCTCCTTGAGCAAGGATCGAGAGACATTTTTGAACCACGGCCTGACCAGAAATCCCAGATGAAGATCGCACAGCGTTTCGACCCAACGGCGAACTGTATCGATGGATACGCGTACCTCTTTCGCGAGATTCCCGTAGATCAGCTGGTGTGCCGAACGCTCGGCTAACAATTTGACCAACAGTTCCAGCGGGTCAATCTGGTGGATTTGCGTCAGATCACGGATATCTTCCCTGACCAGTTGTTGCAGCCGCAGCGAATGCCAGCGACGGCTGAAACGCGTATCGCGCCTGAGAAACGGCTCCGGATAACCGCCATGGTGCCAGAGTGCCTCGAAATCGGTTGCTTTGATTTTCACCGGAGAACGAACGATTCGCTCTGAGTCGGGCAATTCCTGAGTCAGCGTCTCGGCAACGGAAAACGGGTGCATTCGGTACAGGAAGTAACGGCCCATCAGGCTGTCGCCGCCGCGGCGATAGACGTCCATGCGACTGCTGCCGGTGACGGTGATGCGCACCTGATCGGTATAGGTGTCGAAGAAACCTTTCAGAAACTGCTTCCAACCTGGGTATTTATGCAGTTCATCAAACAGAGCCACCGGGACGGTATCCGACAAACGGTTCAGCCCGATTCGATCAACAACGTTCGCCGGACCCGCAAGAATGAGCTCCCGGTCATCAATGTTGTCCCAGTCGACGTAAGCATCCGCGTGATTCCGGCAGGTGGTTGTTTTACCAACCTGTCGTGGACCACTGACAAATGCCATTTGCCGGTTCGTCGCCAGATGTTCGGCCAACAGCGAGTTGTAGATGCGGGATTTCGCCTGTACCCACTCGACAGGTGGGTGTCCCACCTTCGGTGGGTACTTTTCCCTGGCGATGGTCCTACGGGACATTCCGATGCCAGTCCGGGTGAATGCGGTCGGATTCTGTTATTGTGTAGGCGTTTCCACTCTGTATACACAAGTACTGTGAGAGCGAACAATGCCGTTGAATATCCGCAATCCCGAAGCCAACCGCCTGGCGGATGAACTTGCCGCACTCACCGGGCAATCCAAGACCAACGCTGTTATCCAGGCGCTCCGGGAACGCCTGGAAAGGACCCGATCGTTGCAGCAGGGATCTTTGAATGATCGGTTGAGTGTTATTGCAAAGCGATGCAGCCATCTACCGATACTCGATGATCGCTCTGCCGAGGCGATACTTGGTTACGATAAGTCAGGGTTGCCTCGCTGATGGTGATCGATACCTCGGCGATCATTGCGATACTGCAGGATGAGCCTGAGAGAGCGAGCATGATTTCAGCAATGGAAACCGACAACCTCCGTCTCATATCCAGCGTTACCATGGTGGAGACGAGCATCGTGATCGAAGCTCGATTTGGCGCCTTGGGAATTCGTGAGTTGGACCTGCTGATCAGGGAAGCAGGCTTGGAAATTGCCGCTTTCGACGAAGCGCAATCTCTCATCGCTCGTGAAGCCTATCGGCTGTTTGGCAAGGGCAGGCACCTGGCAGGATTGAATTTTGGGGATTGCTGCACCTATGCCCTTGCACGGTCGACGAGGCAACCCGTGCTGTTCAAGGGTGATGATTTTGGCCACACGGATATTGGCTCGGCGGGGTAGTCTAACGGACCCGATTGCGAGCACCATCAAAGAAAGCGATCACTTTGTCTACTTCATAACGCCGCGCTCTGTTAAATCGGAGAACTGTCGCAGAGAGCTGAACTTTGCGATCTAGGGGACTGGCCAGGTTCTGGCGGTGCATTTCGAACCTACTTGCGTTGACTGAATCCGCTGCAGATGGCTCGGAGTTGGAGATTTCGAAGGATCGCGAGACAACATCAGCGAAGACGTCACCCGCGGGATCTCGAATCACAGTCTGGGGTTCATATCGGTGGCCTATGAGTTTCGATACATTCACCTTTTTTACCTCGGTTGCCGATCACTCTTTTAGCCAGGATCAGCTACAGCACCATCTTCTCGGTGATCCGGTCGATGCGTTCCCTGTGCTCGCGAACGAGTGCCAGTCGATGCGCTTGTTTGTCGGGGTCAGATCGTGCCCACTGCTCAAGGTTATTCCAGTAGTCGCCAAACCATGACAAATTGAGATTAGTGAAGTAGAGAGTATCCCACTCCTGCTCCTGGATCGCGTACCAGCGGATGTGGTTTTCATAGTCGCCTAGCCAGTAGTAGTTGTGAACAAAAAAATTCGCCGGCACAAAAGTCTGGCTTCGATTTTTTTCCCATTGTTCCATGAGCGTTCTTAGAGGTTCGGAGTCGCCTTCAAACAGTTGAATGACTGGCCAGGCAAAATCCGGAACCACATCCGGGAGCGCATTGGCGACCAGAGTCCTGGCGCGCGTCATATCTTCTAGGTAGAAGCTGTGAGCCAGGGCAATAAGAAAATTGAACCGGTTGCGTGGCTGCAGCGCCAGCGCTTCGTCGAACTTGGCGTAGGATGCCTCGATATCACCCGTTCTCTGCAGGCACCGGGCCAGAAACTCTTTTACCGACGCATTAACCGGATCAATTATTTCTGCCTCCCGCATCAGCGTCAGCGCTTCTGTATAGAGGCCACTGTTGAGCAGCAAGGCCGACTTGAAAATCGCTATGATTGGTGTGTAGGCGCCGAGCTGTTCCGCCCGCTCGAAGGTCGCCATGGCTTTGCCGAAATCGAGCTCCAGTTGGACCTGCAGTATGCCCAGAGCCAACAGCGCATTAGGGTGGTCCGGGTTCAACCTCAGAATCTCCAGCACTTCACGCCTGGCGATCCGGAAACTCGCCTCCGCTGGCACCAGTCCGTTATCTGCTTGCAGCACCAGCATGTAAACACGCGACGCCTGCGCGTCGACGTAATCAGGGTCTATCGCCAGCGCCTGATCAACCAGTTTCAGCGCTTCGACCCAGTCGCCGGTCGCGCCCGCCAACGATTCACCCTGTTGCCGCAAGTTGTAGGCGGCAATGCTCTCGGTGGGCAAGGGCGTTGGTTGGCTATCTGCAAGCTGCTCACCGATAAAC
>QIDL01000174.1 GCA_003228415.1 Gammaproteobacteria bacterium
CCGGTTCAAAATGCAGGGATGCATCGTTGAGCCGCAGTTTTTGCAGCGCCTCACGCAAATTTTCGTAGTCGTCGGAAATCACCGGGTACAGACCGGCGAATACCCGCGGCTGCACCTTCTGGAAACCCGCCAGTGATTCCCCGGCCTGCCGGTCGGTGAGGGTAATGGTATCACCCACTGGTGCGCCATCGATCTCCTTGATACCGGCGATAATATAACCGACGTCACCGGCCTCGAGCTTGTCGCGGTCTTCGCGGCGCGGAGTGAATATACCTACCTTCTCGACCAGAAAATCTCTCCCGGTAGACATCATGCGTATCTTCTGCTTGCGGCGCAGGGTGCCTTGCATCACACGCACCAGGGAAATAACACCGACATAGCTATCGAACCAGGAATCGATAATCAGCGCCTGCAACGGCTGTTCGGCATCACCTTCGGGCGGCGGAATCTGCTCGATCAAACGCTCCAGCAGTGCCTCGATACCCAGCCCGGTCTTGGCACTGACCTCGATCGCATCGACGGCGTCAATGCCGATGACATCCTCGATTTCCTGCTTCACCCGATCCGGTTCGGCCGAGGGCAGGTCGATCTTGTTCACCACCGGCACCACTTCCAGACCCTGCTCGATCGCCGTGTAACAGTTGGCGACACTCTGTGCCTCGACGCCCTGGGCGGCATCCACTACCAGTAATGCACCCTCACAGGCGGTCAGCGAACGTGACACCTCGTATGAAAAATCCACGTGCCCCGGGGTATCGATAAGATTGAGCGTGTACACTTCGCCATTGGCAGCCGTATAGTTGAGCGATACGCTCTGCGCCTTGATGGTAATGCCGCGCTCGCGCTCCAGGTCCATGGAATCCAGCACCTGCGCTCCCATTTCACGTTCGCTTAACCCGCCACAGATCTGGATGAAACGATCTGCCAGCGTCGACTTACCGTGATCGATATGCGCGATAATGGAAAAGTTACGAATATGGGACAGATCAGACAAAGTGGATAACAACCTGATTTCTAAAACAGAATGGCGCCGACTCGGCGCCATCACGGAGACAGAGTATACACGCTATTGGCAGCGCAAGGCAGCTCTCAGTGCCTGCTCATCAAGCTGGTAGTGACAGATTTCCTGTTCCCCGAGACATAGTACCGGCACCCACTCGTCATATCGCTGCGCCAGCTCGGGATCGCGATCCACATCCAGCAGCTGCAATACGAAACCCAGGCGCGGTTGTAGAACCCGCAGGGCCTGCACCATCACGTCACATAGATGACAACCTTCCCGGTAAAACAGGGTGAGGATGATCTCAGCCACGACTATTCGGGTTCTGGCACCTTCAGCGCAAGGAAGATCGGTCCACCGCGACGCTGGATCAGGATCGCTATCGATTTCCCGACCGGAAGCTTTTCGATCATTTTCTCGAATTCATCGATGTTTTTAACCGGTTTGCTGTCGATGCGGAGAATAATATCACCCTCGCGAATTCCGGCATCTCCGGCCGCACCGTCACCCACGGTCTCCACCAGGATCCCGGCGTCGATTCCCAGCTCCTTGCGCTGATCATCGGTCAGGTCGGCGACACTGACATCGAGACTGTTGTCGCTGGTGGTTTTGCTGGTCTCGGCTTTGGCGATCATCTCATCCTGAGATGGCAGCTCGCCAAGTTTGACCCACAGGGTCTGACTGCGCCCACCACGAATCACTTTAACCGGGACCTTTTTACCGATTGGTGTACTGCCGACTACCGGGGGCAGACTGGAAGACCGCTCGATCTCCTTGCCGTTAAAACTCACCACGATATCTCCGACCTGCAATTTGGCCCCCTCGGCGGGACTATCGGACATCACTTTGGCGATCAGGGCACCCTGTGGCTTGCTCATACCGAAGGATTCCGCCAGCTCCAGCGTGACATCCTGGATCAGCACACCCAGCCAGCCACGGCTGACCTTGCCATGCTCCTTCAGCTGCTTGGCAACATCCATTGCCACTTCGATCGGGATGGAGAACGACAACCCCATATACCCTCCGGTGCGGCTATAGATCTGCGAGTTCACACCCACCACTTCACCGTCCAGGTTAAACAGCGGACCGCCGGAATTCCCCGGGTTTATAGCCACGTCGGTCTGGATAAACGGTACATAGTTTTCTCGCGGCAACGCACGCCCCTTGGCGCTGACAATACCGGCGGTTGCGGATCGCTCGAATCCGAACGGCGAACCGATCGCCAGCACCCACTCGCCGACTTTCAGCACATCGGACTTGCCGATTTTCACGACCGGCAGGTTGTCGGCCTTGATCTTCAGCAGGGCGACGTCGCTGCGCGCATCGGTACCAATAATTTCCGCCTTGAGCTCACGCCGATCTTCAAGACGTACAATTACTTCATCAGCATCCTTGACGACGTGGTTATTGGTCAGAATGTACCCGTCTTTGGAGATAATAAAGCCGGATCCCAGCGACTTGGCCTCCTGTGGATGCGGCATCCTGGGACCACCCTGCTCACCGAAAAAATGTTTGAACAGATCACCGAAGGGAGAACCCTCGGGCAGATCCGGAATCTCGATGCCTTCCGGCAGATTCATACGGCCGGTAGTAATTTTTTGCGTGGTGCTGATGTTCACCACCGCATCGCTGGCCTGCTCTACCAGCTCGGTGAAATCGGGCAACTCGCGCGCCTGCACATTTGCCATACTCACCAGTATCAAGGCGAGACTGGCAAGTACCCAACTCGTGTTCTTTAACGATTTCATATTTGCTCCCGGTTACCTGATTACCGCCAACTTCGCTGCGTCACTGACCAGCTTGCGCAGCACAAGCGGCTGATAATTATCATCAAATTCGATTCGGCGGGTAAATCTCCGCAACCAGAAAAGCCCTGCGATCAACCCTGAAATACCCAATACCACACTGGCAAGTTCGGCATTGTCCCAAAGAAAGTGCTGCGCGCCCAGTTCTCCGACAAATCCGCCCAGTAACAGCGACAGAACCGGCACTGCGTAAACCGCCAGCGAACCGCGCACCAGCGCCTGCTCGCGGATTCCGATTACTACCTGATCGCCGACACAGAGTGGCTGGTCCGACAGCACCCGTACCAGCGTGCGCCGCTTGCCCAGCACCTTCGCCAGAGTTGCCGTACCGCAGCCCTTTTCAGCCGCACACGACCCACAGGTGGAACGACGTTGCGTCTCCACCCAGACTTCATCGTCATCAATACGAACGACCTGTGCAGTTTCTTCCAGCATGGATTGTCCTGGATTACTGAATACGGACAGACTTGCCAATCATCTCGACAGTCTGGTGCGGCACTTCTCCGACAACCGTCACATAGTGATCCGCCACCATGGTGCCGAAGGCATTCAGGGCACCGCGATGGGATCTACCGCTATATACATCGTGCTCTTTCTGCGATTTTTCAATATAGATCGATACACTGGCGAGGCCATCACTGTATACCCAGTGTTCGACACCCGGTTCATGTGCTGACAGCTGATGCCAGTTGTGATCGGTCAACATGAATCCATCAGGAACCTGCATCACCTTCCAGCGTGAATCATGCGAACTGTCACCCGGCTCGGGTTGCTGCTCCGGCTCGCGCTGCCAGCTGAAATCAGCGCCATCGAGGTTCGGCAACAGCTCCTGCGCCGATATACTTTTAGGAAAATCAACGGAAGTAAACATCATCTGTTCGATGGCACGCCCTTCCGCATCGGTAATCTCGGAGCGCAGCAACAGGTGGCTCTTAGCGTGAACACAGAGCCTGCGTCCGTAGCGATACTCATCACGCGCCTCGACCGTGACCACTCTGCAAACCAGACCGGCAACCCGATCCTCATCCATGACCTTGAAACGGTAGTGCGCCTCCAGCTCCGTCAGTTCCCTGGGAAAACTGACGGGAAACGGCGTACGCGGCCGGCTTTTACTAACCACCACTGCCTGTCTGTCACCCAGAATACAGGTCACCACCTGGTTATCGCGTAACACTTCACGCTTGGGACCGGTCAGGGAAAGCAAGCGTTCACGCTCGCCGGAATCGTCCATGGCGTGCACGACCCGCATGGCTTCGAGACTATTCTGATACTGATAAACAAACGTCCCGGTATAATTCAGGGACCGGGACGCCATGGACATACGCTTCAGCCACTGCTGGGCATCTGCCTCAGCGGCCCACGCAG
>QIDL01000328.1 GCA_003228415.1 Gammaproteobacteria bacterium
CAGGTGTTCAAACAGTTGCTGATGATCTCGGGTATGGACAAGTACTATCAGATCGCCCGTTGCTATCGCGATGAAGATCTGCGAGCGGACCGGCAGCCGGAATTTACCCAGATCGATATCGAAGCTTCATTTGTCAACGAACAGGAAGTAATGGATCTGACGGAGACCCTGTTGAAAAACCTGTTTTCCGAGGTGCTCGATGTCACGCTGCCGGACTTTCCTGTGCTTTCCTGGGATGACGCGATGTCTCGCTACGGCAGCGACAAACCGGATTTGCGCAATCCGCTCGAACTTACCGACATCGCGGATCTGATGAAGGAAGTGGAGTTCAAGGTTTTCAACGGACCGGCCAACGACCCGGCTGGCCGGGTGGTGGCCCTGCGCGCACCGGGTGGCAGTCGGTTGTCTCGTAAGGTGATCGACGGCTACACGGAGTTTGTCGGGCGCTATGGCGCGAAAGGCCTCGCCTATATCAAGGTCAATGACCGCGCGGCGGGAACCGCAGGATTGCAGTCACCGATCCTGAAGTTTTTACCGGATAGCGTGGTAACAGATGTGCTCGATCGCGTGGCGGCGGAAGACGGCGACGTAGTATTTTTCGGTGCGGACAGCTTTTCCGTGGTTTGTGATGCCATGGGCGCGCTGCGCGACCAACTTGGTAAAGAACTGGGCTTCGTTCGAGAAACCGATGACGGCGTCGAGGATGGCTCCAGGAGTGACTCCAGGAGTGACTCCGGCAGTGACTCCGACTATGACTCCGACTATGAAAGGTGGGCGCCGTGCTGGGTGGTGTCCTGGCCGATGTTCGAAAGCGCCAGAGACGGCTCGTTGGCGCCCGTACACCATCCGTTTACTCGACCCACCTGCACGACCGATGAATTGCTGGCTGATCCACTGACCGCCAAAGCAGCCGCCTACGATGTGGTACTCAACGGCCATGAACTTGGCGGCGGATCTTTGAGGATTCACGATGCGACACAGCAGCAGGCGGTATTCGATATCTTGAATATCGGTCAGGAAGCGAAAATCAAATTCGGCTTTCTACTGGATGCTCTGAAACTGGGTTGTCCGCCCCACGGTGGCATCGCCATCGGTCTCGATCGGCTGGTGATGCTGATGACGGGAACTCACGCCATTCGGGACGTGATTGCGTTTCCAAAGACCCAGACCGCGGCATGCCTCATGACAGCAGCCCCCGCACCCGTTGACGAACATCAGCTTCGGGAGTTACACATTCGCCCTCGTCAGCAGTAGCGCAGATGGCCGGACACAGTAAATGGGCCAACATCAAGCATCGCAAGGCGGCGCAGGATGCCAAGCGGGGAAAACTCTGGACCAAGCTGATCCGTGAAATTGCCGTTGCCGCCCGACTCGGAGGTGGCGATCCAGCGGATAATCCCAGGCTTCGAGCCGCCGTAGACAACGGTCTTGGCGCCAACATACCGAAGGATACCATCGAGCGCGCCATCGCTCGCGGTGCCGGTGGTCAGGACGGCAGCGATGTGGAAGAGCTGATCTACGAGGGTTATGCCTCCGGTGGCGTTGCGGTACTGGTGGAGGTGATGACAGACAACCGATATCGGACCGTGGCGGAGGTGCGACATGCTTTCAACAAATTTGGCGGCAATCTGGGTACCGACGGTTCGGTTGCCTATCTATTCAACAAGCAAGGTGTGATCAACTTTGCTCCTGGAGCCGATGAAGAGCTGATCATGGAAGCGGCGTTGGAAGCCGGGGCGGAAGACATCGAAAGTGAATTGGATGGTTCTATCCTGGTCATGACTCCCTGGGAGATGTTGAGCGATGTGGTGGCTGCTCTGAAGGCTCAGGCGCTCGTGCCGGATAACGCCGAGGTGAGTATGGTGCCGTCGACCTACACGCCCTGCGATCAGGAGCTGGCCGAGAAGGTACTACGGCTGCTCGACGCGCTGGAGGAGCTCGATGATGTTCAGAATGTTTATAGCAACGCCGATCTGTCCGACGCGGTCCTCGAGTCCTAGTTCGAATTCCCGTTCCAGATCCAGAGGGAAGCAGTGACAAGGATTATCGGCATCGATCCGGGTTCCCGGTTGACGGGATACGGGGTCGTCGGTGTGGGTTCCGGTGGGATTACCTACGTAGCAAGCGGCTGCATCAGAACCACCAACGGATCCTTTCCGGAGCGACTTGCGGACATCTACCGCGGCATATCGGAGCTTATCGAAGGCCACCGACCGGATGGCTTTGCCATCGAGGAAGTGTTTCTGGCCAAAAACCCCGATTCCGCGCTCAAACTTGGCCAGGCGCGTGGTGTGGCCATCGCCGCGGGTGTGGCCTTTGGCTTGCCCATTCACGAGTACGCGGCGAAAACGGTCAAACTGGGCCTGGTCGGTAACGGCCGTGCCAGCAAATCCCAGGTCCAGCATATGGTCAGAGTCATCCTTGGTCTTCCGGGTGATCCGCAGGCGGATGCGGCGGATGCGCTTGCGATTGCCATTTGTCATGTCAATACTCTGGGCCTGGACAAGAACTCTCCGCCGGAAAAGAGGTAGATGATCGGCCGAATCCAGGGGCAGCTGCTGGAAATCAGGGACAACTTCATGCTCATCGATGTGAGCGGAGTGGCCTATGAGGTGGAAGTCACTACCGCAGCGCTGGCGGCCGTCGGCGGTTCCGGTGCCGAGGTGACGCTGTTTACTCACTTTGTCGTTCGTGAAGATGCCCAGTTGCTGTATGGCTTTGGCTCGCGTACCGAGCGGGACGTATTTCGCGATCTGATTCGCATCAATGGCGTTGGTCCGAAGCTCGGCCTGGCGATTGTCTCCGGACTGTCGCTGCAAGCGCTGGCGGACGCCGTACGTGCCAACGACCCCTCGATGTTGACGCGGGTTCAAGGCGTCGGCAGGAAAACGGCGGAGCGGCTACTGGTAGAACTCAAAGACCGACTCGGCGACTTGCAGGTCAGCATCAAACCCATCCACGTCGATACGGACCAGCAGGCGATCCGGGAAGCGGAAGATGCATTGATCTCTCTCGGCTATCGGCCTCAGGAAGCACATAAGGCAGTCGCAGCGGTCCTTGACAGTACGCCGGATGCAGCGGTTACCACGGAACATCTGCTGCGTGCGGCGCTCAAACGAATCGTGAGACAGGTTGAGGTGTCTACTTGAGCATTGAGCCGGATCGTCTGATATCGGCAGCAGGATCCGATACTGACCGTGTCGAGAATAGAATCGAGAATGCTCTGCGACCCGATCGCCTGAGTGAGTACATTGGCCAGACCGCCGTCAAAGAGCAGATGGAAATTTTCATCGAGGCGGCTCGCAATCGTAATGAAGCGCTGGACCACACGTTGATCTTCGGTCCGCCCGGGCTTGGCAAAACGACCCTCGCCAAGATCATAGCCAACGAGATGGGTGTGTCGATCAAGGCCACCTCTGGCCCGGTGCTGGAGAGGGCGGCGGATCTGGCGGCCATGCTGACCAATCTCGAGCCGGACGATGTGCTGTTTGTGGACGAGATCCATCGCTTGAGTCCGGTGGTGGAAGAGATCCTGTATCCGGCGCTGGAAGATTTTCAGATCGACATACTCATTGGTGAAGGTCCTGCCGCCAGATCCTTGAAGCTTGATCTGCCCAGGTTCACGCTGGTTGGCGCGACAACGCGAGCAGGTTTGCTGACATCGCCGCTCAGGGACCGATTTGGGATCGTGCAACGTCTCGAGTTCTATTCGGTCGAAGAACTTCGAGAAATCATCTCGCGCTCGGCTGATAAGCTCGGGCTCACCATCGATGGCGAAGGCGCCAGGGAAGTGGCCAGGCGCTCCCGAGGCACACCTCGAATCGCCAACCGGCTGCTGCGTCGCGCGCGCGACTTCGCCCAGGTACGGGCGGACGGCACCATAGATCGTAAGGTCGCGGACGACGCGTTGAACATGTTGAAGGTAGATAGTCAGGGATTCGACAACATGGACCGACGCCTGCTCGAGACAATTATCGATAAGTTCTCAGGTGGACCCGTGGGTCTGGATTCTCTGTCGGCGGCGGTGAGTGAAGAGCGGGATACCATCGAAGACGTGTTGGAGCCCTTTCTCATTCAGCAGGGATTTCTGATGCGCACGCCCCGTGGGCGGGTTGCCACCGAGAAGGCCTACACCCACTTCGG
>QIDL01000175.1 GCA_003228415.1 Gammaproteobacteria bacterium
ATCTCGATGTCACCGTCGTTCATGAACTCCACCTCCCAGTGCTCTCCGGGGGCATCGATGCCAACCATGATCGCCCCCTCACTCACGCTTGAAAGCGTGTAGTGAATCTCTGCCTCATCGAGACGATCCAGAAGATTGGTCAACTCGGACAATTCGCTCATTTATCTACCCCGGTTTGATCACTAGCCTCAGTTACCGAATGGCGCCGTTCGGCACGGCGCCGAAAATCAGCGTGCGGATGATGCTCGTACCAGTGCTGCGCAATTTCGTTGCGCCTGCAGACCCAGACGTCGTCGTAGGCCAGGACGTGGTCGAGTTTCGCTGCCGGACGTAAATAGATCTGTCCCCATTACCCGTCCCCATTATCCTGAGTTTACCCGCGCGGCATCGTCCTCGCACGCGGATCATCGCCCGCTCAGGCCGCGGCTTGGGGCCATGGCGTGTCGTCTCGCCAGCAACAGGTGAGAAGCCGGGATCGCGGAGCGCTTACGGAACACTTAAAGCGAGCTGAATATCTGTTCGTTACCAGATTTCAGCTTGGCTTCATCTAACGTTGGTAATCTTGTAATCAAAGCCTACGCGCTTTGAGGGACTCAAGGGAAAAACACAGTTCGATAAACAGATTTTGGCGGACACCGTCTCTATGACCACCGGAACACTAGCGCTGGCAATCGTTGCCGTGATATTAGCGCAACTGACCGCTTTGGCGCTGGTTGGCTATCATCGGCGCAAAGGGATGTCCCCTGATCGGACGTCACACCCTGATACTCCCCTGGCGGCTGGGAACGGACCTGCCTGGGACGGATACAGGGATTTTGTCGTTCAACGCCGGATTATGGAGGATGCTGCAGAATCGATCTGCTCCTTCTATCTGACGCCTGTGGATGGTCAGCCTCTGCCCGCATTCAAACCGGGTCAGTTCCTCACCTTCAAACTCCAGATTGATGATCCGGAGACACCGCCGCCCAAGACCCTGGTGCGCTGTTACTCCCTGTCTGACCGGCCCCGGCCCGATTACTACCGGGTAAGCATCAAGCGTGTTCTGCCACCGGCGGGTAACCCCGCGGTTCCACCCGGTCGCTCATCCAACTACTTCCATGATCATGTGCAGGAGGGAATGCGGCTTTCGGTCAAGGCGCCATCCGGCCATTTCCATCTAATGGAGCAAGAGCCTCTACCTATTGTCCTGGTTGGCGGGGGCATCGGCGTTACGCCGATGCTGAGTATCATCAACTACCTGCTGCAGAGTGACAGCCAGCGGGAGATCTGGTTCTTCCATGGCTTGCGTAACAGCTCTGAGCACATCACGAAGGAACACCTCGAGAGCCTCGCAAAGGGTCATCCCAATTTTCACCTGCACACCTGCTACAGCCGGCCCGGTACGAAAGACGTGGAAGGCATCGACTATCGGCACCGCGGCCATGTGGATATCAAGCTGCTGCGCCTCACCCTGCAACTGAAGCGCCATCAATTCTATGTCTGCGGACCAAGAGCGATGATGGAAAGCCTGGTTCCGGCCCTGGAAGCGTGGGGTGTTGCGACCGATGACATCTACTACGAGGCCTTCGGTCCGGCGACCTTGCCCAAGCACCAGAAACCGAAGGCGCAGGTCAGCAAGCCGGAGATGGCGCAGCCGGCCATCACCGTCACTTTCAGCAAGTCCGGAAAAAGCCTCACCTGGAACCCGAATGCCGAGTCACTGCTGGAGTTTACCGAGGACAACGATATCGAAGTGGATTCCGGCTGCCGAGCCGGCAGTTGTGGCAGCTGTCAGACCGCCCTCAAGTCGGGTGAAGTAGATTACAGCCAGGACCCTGATGCCGACGTGGAGTCCGGCCACTGCCTGTTGTGCATCTCGAAACCCAAGAGTGACCTTACGCTAGCTGCATAGAGACCGTCATGGAACGTTCGCTGATCAGTAAAAAAGTCCTGCCGTTTCTACTGATGCTCATCGCGTTGATCGCCTCGGCCATTTTCCTGGACACCCTGCTGCATCGACTCGATCTGATCTGGGTCGGGCGCTGGCTGGGTATACCGGGCACCCTCCTCATTTTGCTCTCCTTCTTCTATTCCATGCGTAAGCGCAAGGTGATTGGTGTCGGTAAACCCAAGACACTGCTCAAACTGCACGAGGTCCTCACCTGGTCGGGCGCGCTGATGATCCTGGTGCACGCGGGTACGCATTTCTACGCCATCCTCCCCTGGCTGGCGTTGGTCGCCATGATGGTCAACATCATCAGCGGAATGACCGGCCAGTATCTGCTCGACCGGTCACGCCGCTTCGTGGCGGAGAAAAAGGCGAGCTACGAAAAACGGGGGTTGACGGCTGAAGCAACGGAAAAGGAACTGTTCTGGGATGCCATCACCTTCGACCTGATGAAGAAATGGCGGGCGGTTCACTTTCCGATCACCCTGATATTCGCGGTACTCGGCACGGCCCATATCTTCACTGTCTTCCTGTACTGGCAATGGAACTGAAAAACAGAACCGTCAATATCGTCATCCTGGTTAATCTAGCAGCGCTCCTGCTGTTGGTGGTGTTTGCCCCGCAGCTGATGATTCAACCGGGCAAGCTCAGCGACGCCCATGCGGAGCTTGGCAATGACTGTTTTGCCTGCCACAGGCCGTTTCTCGGCAGCTCGCCCGATAAATGTATGCAGTGCCACAAGGTCGAGGAGATCGGGCTGAAAACCACCAAGGGACAGGTCATCGCCAAAGAGGCGCAGAAGGTGGCCTTCCACCGGAACCTGCTCGAAGACGACTGTGTCGCCTGCCACAGTGATCACGAAGGCGTACAGGCCTTCCGGCCTGTCGGCCAGTTCTCACACCAGTTGGTCGCGCCCGATATGCAAGAGGGGTGCGATGGTTGTCACGACAATCCGGGCGATACCCTGCACCGGAAAATCAAGGGCAACTGCGTCCAGTGTCATACCACCGAGGGCTGGGCACCGGCCACCTTCGAACATGAGAAATACTTCTCCTTTGACAGGGATCACGATGTGGCCTGTGAAACGTGTCATATCGACAACGAGTACACGGAATACACCTGCTATGGTTGTCACGAACACTCGCGTTCAAATATCCGTGGAGAGCACGTGGAAGAAGGGATCTATGAATATGAAAACTGCGTCGAGTGTCATCGCAGTGCCGATGAGGACGAGGCGGAGTATATCTGGAAATCAGAACGCCGGGGGTTGCCGCGGGAGTATCTCCCCTACAAACGCAGACGTTACGACGACGATGGCCACGATCGGGACGACGATGATTCACAGCGATAGGGTATATCGCCGGGCATGTTACATGCCGTGGGAATTTCGCGTCCGTCGTTCTATTCGGCCGGGCGCACGTTCTGGTTCATCCTGAACAGGTTTCCGGGATCATACTTGGCCTTGAGCACAGCCAGTCGCGCGAATTTTTTCGATCCGTACGCCGCTTTGATACGCTCGCTCCCTTCGTCGACTTCCTGATTGAGATAGTTCACATACACTGCCTGCGAAGCATATGGCTGCATCGCTGCCCAGGTCTCACGCGTCCAGGCGATGTTCTCTTCATCAGCAGAATCCAGCTCCCAGCCACCGAGAATCAGGAGATTCAATGCCGAGTGTCGGTGATCGAAGGCTGTTTCGTCGCGGGCGATGCGCGTGGCCTCGCCGCCGATGAATTCGACGAACATCTTACACATGGGTGACGGTGCTTTCTGAAATCGTTCAACCAGAGTCGCCATAGCATCGCGTGGCAGATCCTCGAGGAAGCTCGATTTCCAGTAGTTGCGCAACCCGGATGGCGCGCCGGCGTCAAACAGCGTCTGTATTACACGATACGGCGTAGGCGCGAGGTTATCGAGTATCGGAGGGCCGAATTCGCGCAATGGCTGGAAGGCACGCTCGCCGTCCTCTACCGGACCGTTGTAGACCAGAATCAGCGCGAACACCTGATTCCCGTCCGGCCCGGTCACGAAGCCAGCCATGGCGCCGACTTGATCGGGGGCATCCTGGAAGAATGCGTGGAAGTGGGCGAGCGCTTCGGTCGCGCGATCGAGGGGATGCAGCAGCATGCCCGCGAACAGGGGGGCAACCGGGAACAGCCGAAACGCGAAGGAGGTGACCACGCCGAAATTTCCACCGCCACCCTTGAGAC
>QIDL01000523.1 GCA_003228415.1 Gammaproteobacteria bacterium
CGCGATCCGTGGTATGAAATTTCAGGTGTTGACCGCCCAGTTTCTCGTTGAGGAGCTCGTTCACTCGCACTATAAACTCTTCGCCCGCGATCGCATCCACCTTGTAGTGGATGAGCTGCACATCGAAGCGGGTGCGCTTTTCACGCTTTGAGTAACTGGGGATGATGCCGATTGCATGGAGTTTGTTGTCGATATTCAGGGTCTGTTCCTGAATTTTCAGCAGCGAAGGGCCTTTTCTCCAGGCAAGGAAGGGATGGGTTATGCCACCGAGAAGAAACAGGATTCCAAGCAACAGGAATGGGGCGCAAAAAATCCATATGGCCGCAATAGCAAACCACGACTCCATACCGAGAGTCCCATACAGAAAGATCGCGGAAATCGCCGTACAGGCGCTGCCTGTGGCTAACAGCATGAATCCGCGATGCATGTTGTTTTTCAGCAGAACGTGGGCAGCGATTTTTCCTTTCACGTAGCGAATTCTGGACTTCGGTGCTCGAACGAAAGTGCCGTTCATTGAATGGAAGATCAAGTTGACGGCTTTGGAGAAGTAGCGCTGGCTCTCAATGATCGCCAGCACGCCGAAATAAGCAGTGCCAAACAGCAGTGCCTTGGTTCCGCTCCAGCTACTCACGTTAGCACGCATATCGAGGCTCGCCACCACAGTCATAAAAAACACTATGTAAACAACGCAGCGCAACCCCGCCTCAACGGTCAGCCTCGATCTTTCCTTGAATTCGATGCTGGCAATGAAAACAGGGCTGTAGTTGGCGAACAGCAATGCGCAGAATCCCAGGAACCCATAGAAGCCGAATTCCTGCCGGTAATCGGATGTGAAGGGAATTGCCATCAGGCACGCCAGCAACAGGCAAATCCGGCGCACCCAGACGTTGTCTGATATAGCGATCGGCAAGTAGAGAAATCCGGTCAGATAGAAACCGTATATCAGGACGCCGACTTCGAACGCCAGAATATCTTCGAGATTCTGCTGGGATGAGAATGGGAAATAGATGCCGAAAACAAATGGCAGCGCGAAGAGCGCCGCGAGTGAAAATAGCTGGAGGGTACCAATATGTCGTTGAATGAGAGTTCTGTTCATAGGGCGCAACTCCCTATCGAGCCTACGCCGAAAAAGCTTTTAAAGCTGTGACGCGGTGCGGTTCTCGCCATTGCCGCTCGAACAACTCGATGACCTGGAGGCTGTAGTACAGGCGGTGTGCTGGCTTCGCCTGGAACTTATGGGCATGTTGGAGCGGGATCAACCATGTTCTGGATAGACCCGGAACAAGACATGGTATTTGTAGGGCTGACATCCGGTCTGATGGAGGAAAGCCGCAGCCTGGATCGCTGGCAGCGTCTTTCCGACATAGCGCTTTCCGCCATCGTTGACTAGCGCGCTGAACAGGTCCAGCCCACCATGCCGGTCCAGCGACGACGAGCAAGATCGGCTCCGATCCTTGATCCGGTGCCGGGCGAAATGCGTTAATCGCCTGCTCGACATTTTCGCACCGGAGGAGACAGCCATGACGAAAGCCTACATCCCACCCGAGGTCTGGACCTGGGACAAGGAGAGCGGCGGACGTTTCTCGAAAATCAACCGGCCCATCGCGGGCACTACCCACGAGAAGGAGCTTCCCGTGGGCGTGCATCCCCTGCAACTCTATTCCCTGGGAACACCCAACGGGGTCAAGGTAACCGTGCTGCTGGAGGAGTTGCTGGAAACGGGCATGGACGCCGAGTACGATGCCTGGCTCATCCGGATCGGCGAAGGAGATCAATTCAGCAGCGGTTTCGTTGCGATCAATCCGAATTCGAAGATTCCAGCCCTGCTCGATCGCAGCAGCGAGCCTCCGATCCGGGTCTTCGAGTCGGGCGCCATCCTGGTCTACCTGGCGGAGAAGTTCGGCGTCTTCCTGCCCACGGATCCGGGTTCTCGCGCCGAGTGCCTGTCCTGGCTCTTCTGTCAGATGGGCAGCACACCTTACCTCGGCGGCGGTTTCGGTCACTTCTACGCCTACGCGCCGGAGAAGCTCGAGTACCCCATCAACCGCTACGCCATGGAGGTAAAGCGCCAACTGGACGTACTGGACCGGCGACTGGCAGACACCCGGTTTCTCTGCGGCGAGGAATACACCATCGCTGACATGGCCTGTCACGCCTGGTACGGAGTGCTCGTGCTGCACAACATCTACGATGCTGCTGTGTTCCTGGACGTGGCGTCCTACGGGAACGTGGCACGCTGGGCCACGGAGATCGAAACGAGGCCCGCGGTAAGGCGTGGCCGCCGGGTGAACCGCACCTGGGGACCGGAAGAGAAGCGGGTGATGGAGCGGCACAGCCGGAGCGACTTCGACTGACCACCGGCTATCAGCCGGATTCGCCATCCGGTGAGCGCTGGTCCGCCCGCAGGTCGTCGGCCAGAATCGTCGTCAGAAAGTCTGATGCAAGCTGACCTGGATCTGACCTTTCTCGAAGTTGTCCGTGTACTGGTACATGTAACCGCCCTGCAGTTGCAGCGTGTCACTGAGGCTGTAGCCGATCGCTCCGTAAAGTCGATTCCGATCGAAGTACTCTACTTCACGGCCATTCCCGATGTCGCGTTGGCCGTTGATGAAAATCTCGTTGTACATAGAGAGGTACCAAGCGCCGCGGTTCAGGTTGGGCCGGTTAAAAGGCACATTGACAAAAATCGCATAACGGTATCGAGTACGGAAGTCCTGGCTGTCGACCCAGCGCTGCTCGTAGCGAAAGCGGTGCCGTATGTAGACACGTTGGCCGATCTTCTGCGGCAAAGATGCTTCCTGGTAGAGCCTGTTCTCAGCAACCGTTGAGTCACCTGCGCCGAACTCACCTGTGGTGATATGGGCATAGCCCAATGTGAAAACCGCGCCTTCCGACTTTGGACGCCAGGTAAAACCACCCCGGAGCAGAAGCTGCTCAAGATCGCCGACGAAATTCCAATTCCGATACTGCGCGTCGCCCTGGATGCCCCACTGGCTGTCTCCGAAAGGAGCGCTAAAGAAGTACATGTACCAGGCGCCCACATCACCTTCCTCAACTTCAGCACGGACTGCCCCCGCCCAGGCGAAAACGCATTGCAACCAGAGCAGGCCAGACACAGATCGAAAACGCATGTAGGTGCCTCTGAAAAAAGGGGCTCATTATAGAGAGGAAAGCACTTTTATCTAACACGGTCACGACCCACGGACACGACACCGTGTTTGTTCCGCGACAGCGCTTTTCTGCGGTTCGAAAAGCTGAGGGCTCCTGGAAACTACGACTTTGCTCCGACTGATCATCTGCACGTCCATAAGCCGTGTCGATTGCCACCGACCGCCTGGACCATCACAAATCAGCTCGTGAGATTCCCTTCCAACCTCGTAAGACTTTGACCTGTGCCTGGCAGGTGTTCAGCATACTTGCTTTCAACCTGATCCGAAGCTTCCAGGCAGCGAGTATCGCTGAACCTCGGCCGGGCAATCGCCAATCAGTGACCTTAAGCGAGAACCAGATTTAGAAGACCTGCTGGAATACCTCTTCCAGCGTATCCACCAGGATGAATTGCATTTCATCTCGAACCGTTTCCGGTAGCTTGGTCAGGTCGGCTTCGTTGTCTCTGGGCAGCACCACCCGACGTATGCCCAGACGATGTGCGGCCAGTACCTTTTCCTTGATACCACCCACCGGTAGCACCAGCCCGGAGAGGGTCAGCTCACCCGTCATCGCCAGATCGTCGGGTGTGGCTTTCCCGGTGTAGGCGGAAAACAATGCGGTAGCCATGGTGACCCCCGCCGAGGGTCCGTCCTTGGGTACCGCGCCGGCGGGGATGTGGACATGCACGCCGCTCTCTTCGATGCACTTCCGGTCGAGACCTATTTCGTCCGCGACCGACCACAAATGGCTGCGGGCGGCCTTTGCGGATTCCTGCATGACCTGGCCAAGGTGTCCGGTCAGGGTAATTTTTTCGTCCTTCGGGGTCAGGGTTGCTTCCACATAGAGGACCACTCCCCCGGCTTCCGTCCAGGCGAGTCCGGCAGCGACGCCGGGGTGGAGGTGATCGCGGCCCTGGTCCGACGGATATTTCTCTGGTCCGAGCAGATCGAATAGCGCCGCACAAGTCACCGGCTCGGAAACATC
>QIDL01000451.1 GCA_003228415.1 Gammaproteobacteria bacterium
TGCTCTATGTCTCCAGTCGTATCGGTCGACCCGAACTCGGAGGTGACCCGGAACCCGTTTCGAATATCGAATTGTTCATCGGTCTGAAGCCGGTCGGGGAGTGGACCAGCGCACCGGACCGCCCGGCGTTGCAGGCGCTGCTGGAGGAAAAAATGTCGGTCCATCCAGGCTTGCTTTTCTCGTTCTCGCAACCCATTGCAACCCGGGTGGACGAGCTGCTCTCTGGTGTGAAGGCGCAGTTGGCCATCAAGCTATTCGGCCCCGATCTCGATGTGCTGGCGGCCAAGGGCCGCGAGATCGAGACCCTCACCAAGAACGTCGAGGGTACCCGGGGGGTTGCCATGGAGCAGATTGCTGGCGAAGCCCAGCTGGTGGTTCGGCCCGACCGGGATGCACTGGCGCGTTATGGCATTCCGGTAGATCAGGTCATGGCGCTGGTCTCGGACGCCGTTGGAGGCATCAGCGCGGGTCAGGTGATCAAAGGCAACGAACGTTACGACATTTATGTCCGACTGGCACACGAATACCGCGATAGCGTCGAAGCGATCAGAGCTTTGATCCTGCAGACCCCCAAGGGGGCATGGGTGCGGCTCGGGGCGGTTGCAAACGTGGCGATTGAGTCCGGGCCGCCTCAGATCCGCAGAGACGACGTCCAACGGCGCGTGGTAATTCAGGCCAACGTCGAGGGACGCGATATGGGCGGCCTGGTCGCCGAACTCCGGCGGCGTATTGCAAGTGACGTTGACCTGGCACCGGGTTATACGGTGGTGTTCGGCGGTCAGTTCGAAAACCAACAACGTGCTCAGGCACGGCTCACGATTGTGGTTCCCGTGTCGCTGGGGCTCATCTTCCTGTTGCTCTACTTCGCTTTCAGTTCGGTGGGACAGGCCTTGTTGATCATGATAAACGTTCCGCTGGCGTTGATCGGCGGCATCGCCGCTCTGTTTTTCTCGGGTCAGTACCTGTCGGTACCGGGGTCGATTGGTTTCATCGCCTTATTCGGTGTGGCTGTGCTCAATGGCGTGGTGATGGTCAATGCGATCAATCGCCGCGTGGCCGATAGCTCAGACGCGGCACAGGCTGTTTTTGAAGGTGCTCTGTCACGGTTGCGACCGGTGTTGATGACTGCGTCCATTGCTGCGTTGGGACTCATACCAATGTTGCTCGCCACGGGTGTTGGCTCAGAAGTGCAGCGCCCACTGGCCACTGTCGTGGTGGGCGGGTTGTTCTCATCGACACTACTCACACTGTTTGTGGTGCCTGTGTTGTATCGGTCGTTTTCGCGGGAGAAGATGATTGACGTGCAGAACTACGCGCTTTGATGACGGCAGGAGGTCACTCGAGTGTTCAGTCGAGAGCGTCCAGTGCGGTCGCGGTACTCGGTTTTGTCGCCCGCGATAGTACCGCGTGGGAGTTGAGTTGATGAGTACCCACGCACACGGTCAAGAAATCGACGATCGCCTTGTGTTGTGGGCGGTAGTCGTCAACGTTGGCTTGACTGTCGCGCAGATCATCGGCGGCGTACTCTCAGGCAGCCTGGCGTTGATTGCGGATGCAATTCACAACCTCAGCGACGCGATCTCGTTGGGTATCGCGTTTTTCGCCAGAAAAATTGCCCGGCGCCCAGGCGATGCCGGTATGACCTTTGGTTACGGCCGTGCCGAAATCGTGGCCGCGTTGGTCAACTACACTACGCTGATCGTCATCGGATTTTACCTTGTCTATGAAGCCGTCTGGCGCTTCATTGAACCGCAGGGCGTCAATGGCTGGATGGTCGTGATCATCGCGGTGGTTGCGCTGGCGGTGGACTGGGTGACCGCCATGCTTACTTATCGTCTCTCCAAACACAGTGTCAACATCCGGGCCGCATTCCTACACAACGTCGCGGATGCCTTAGGGTCGATCGGCGTCATCATCGCGGGCACCGTCATCATCGTCTATGGCTGGGAACTGATCGATCCCCTCATCACATTGATGATAGCCGGTTACGTGTTGTGGCAGTCCTTCAAAGAGGGGCAGAACGTGGTGCGGATGCTGATGCTCGGCAGTCCGACCGACCTGAATCGGGATGTGATCGGTGAAGCATTGAAAACGTTGGATGGCGTTGAAGACATCCATCACGTTCACCTCTGGGAAATCGATGAACAACGTCGATCATGCGAGGCGCATGTCGTTGTCGCCGATGACCACTGGTCCAACGCAGACCAGATCAAAACCTCGATTCGTTCCCGGTTGAAACAAGACTACAATATTGATCACTGCACGATCGAGCTGGAGCGTTCGGATGAAGATTGTGGATGAACGAGTCGCGGCGAACATGCTTGTTCGGCCGCAAGATGACATTCAAGCAAGTGCAGTTGCGGGTTTGCGGCGGGATAAAAGCACCAGCCAGATGCCGCCAACGCACGCAATCGCCAGCTGAAGACCCACACTCTGGGCGGTGGGATAGATTCCCAGCCAATCGATTCTAGGTACGCTGACGAATGTCACGGCGATCCAGCCCATCTCCTGGAGTGCGGCAATGCCTTTCCCGGCGAATACCAGAGCGAGAACAAACATCAACACCCCGTTGGCCTGAAAAAACCGTCGCAAAGGCAGTCGGGCACCAATGCGGAAAACTATCCACCCGGCAGCGACCAGAGCGAGTGCAGCCATCGAAGCCCCGGTAACAAGAGGTACAACGGTGCCCGATTGCAGCCAGAGCGCCTCGTAGAACAGCACCGTTTCGAGAATTTCCCGGTACACGGCAATAAACGACAGTGCTGCAATACCCCATAACGTTCCGGTTGACAAGCTGCGTCCCAGGCGTTCGTCCAGAAACGCCTGCCACTGTGCGGCGTTGCTGTATCGGTGCAGCCAGATGCCCACGTACAGGAGCACGAAGGCCGCCAGCAAAGCGGCCACTCCCTCGATCACCTCGCGTTGCGCGCCGCTGATATCGATGACCGTCTTGATCCCGATCCAGGTCAGCGCACCAGCGGTCAAGGCGCCAATCCAACCGACGTGCAGATAGCGCATTGCGGTTTTATGATCGGTGCGTCGTAGATACAGACTCATCGCGGCAAGCAGCAGAATGGCTTCGAGACCCTCACGCAAAAGGATCAGAAAGGCGCTCGTGAACAGCGTTGCGGTTAACGAACCGCTGGCCGATAAAAGCGTGGAGGCCTCCTGCAACCGAGTTTCGATACTGGCTGCCGCTGACTCCAGATCGTCGGCGGGTACACCTTCCCTGATCATATTACGCAGCACCTGCATGTCCCGTTCGATACCCACGGCAAGTTTGTCATCCAGGGTTCGAAGGGGTGCTTCAATCAGCTCGTAACCTTCCAGATAGGCAGACAGGGCCAGTTGCAGCGCGGTATCCGGTTGGTCGCTGAAGTAGGCGGAAACGACGTCCTGCAGTCCATCGATGGTGCGCTGAATGGGGTCCGATGAAGCGGTAGTCAGAGCTTCAGGCTGGTGACGAAGATACGCCAGTACCGGGGCAGCACGCTCATCGGTTGTTTCGAAGGCAGCGGGAGGCTTGGATGTGAAGCTCGCGAGTGATGGTAAAGCATTGCGCATCACGCCTTCGTTCCAGAGCCGTTGTCCCTGTGCAATCTCATCGGGTGCGTCGCGCAGACCGGCAACGTAAAATGCCAGCGCCCAGCGCTGGCTTTCGGTGAGACTCGAAAACGCAGGCATTCCGGTGCCTTGAACACCCAGGGTCAGCGTTGAATAGAGGCCGTACAAACTGCGTTGCTGTGCCCGATTGGAATCGTGAAAATCTGTTGGTGCCGGATCGAACGCTGCGCCCGCAGGCCCATCACCGCGACCGAAAGCGCCGTGACACCCAGCACACAACTCCGCATACAGCGGAGCAACGGCCGCAGGATCCGGTGCAACGATTGGGCCCGTGACGAAGTCGTAGGCCTCGATCAGATTTGCAGCGAGTTCACGCGAATTCGTCGCGACCGCGCTGGCATCCTCCCGCTGTTCCACCATGACAGCCAACGCTTGCGCTCGTTCAAGCAGCCTTTGCTGTTCCGGTCGTGGGGGTAACGATGACAGGAGCTCATATACCGTGGCGAGAAACTCGCCCTGCTCGGCATACTCTACCTCGTTGACGACAACGCCCGCCTCTACAGCTTCG
>QIDL01000611.1 GCA_003228415.1 Gammaproteobacteria bacterium
CGCGGCATGCTGGAGTTCTGGGCCGACCCTTCGAGCCCCTACTACCGTGACTACTTCCAGGAAAAGCGCCGGACCATCGTGTTCTGCGCCGGCGGGGGCCGATCGGTTTACGCCGCTCTCACCCTCGAGGACATGGGGTTCGCCGATGTGGCTCATGTGGAGGAGGGGTTTCGCGGCTGGCAGGAGGCCGGTAACGAGATCGAGGATGTAGCTGCTACCAGTCGCTGGGTACGCAGAGACCGCTGACCACGATCAAACCGACTCGCTCTCGTCAATGCTGAAGGTCAGATCGTAGACCTTCAGCGGCAACTCTCGAATTCTGGTCCCGGTTGCGTCGAAGACAGCGTTGGCCAGTGCCGGCGCCACAGTCGGTGTGCCCGGCTCACCGGCGCCCCCCCAGCTCTGGCCGCCATTGATGATATGGGTTTCGATCTTTGGCGCCTCGGGCATTCTGACCATCTCGTAGTCGTGAAAGTTACTCTGCTTCACCGCGCCATTTTCGATACTGATCTCGCCATAGAGAGCGGCGGTCAGACCGTATATGACTCCGGACTCGATCTGAGCAGCCAGCCCGTCCGGATTTACCGCGAAGCCCGGATCCACCGCGCAAACCACTCGATCGACTCTGACCACGCCATCGACGACCTCGACTTCCAGTACCTGTGAGACGATGGTCCCGAACGACCGCTGCAAGGCGATGCCGCGTCCCCACCCTTCAGGCAGCTTGCGGCCCCAATCGGATTCGCCGGCCGCCTTATCCAGTACCGCCATCATCCGCGGTTCGTGAGCGAGAAGATCACGGCGATACTGGTAGCCATCCTTGCCGCTGGCATTAGCCAGCTCATCGATGAAAGATTCGGTGAAGAAACTGTGCTGAGAGTGATCCACGCTACGCCATGGACCGAAGGGCACATGGGTCGGGCTTGAAAAATCCCGGATGTCCAGATTCGCGATCTGATAAGGCACGTGGGTCGCTTCGGCTGGCTCGTGTTTGTCGACAAAGTGGTTCTGCCAGGCGATGGGACGTCCCGACTCATCCAGGGCCGCCTTGAACCGGCTGACCACCGCAGGCCGGTAGCGATCCTGACGGATGTCTTCCTCGCGGCTGTAGATGAGCTTGACCGGCTGGCCGACCTCTCGGGCTATGCGAGCGGCGAACACCGCGTAGTCGCCCATGGACTTCCGGCCGAAGCCACCCCCCATATAGTGGTTATAGACGGTGACCTGCTCTGCCGGCATATCCAGCGCCTCTGCGACTTCGGCACGAAATCCCAACGGATTCTGTGATCCCACCCAGACCTCACAAAGGCCGTTGTCGATTCGGGCCGTGGCATTCAACGGCTCCATACAGGCGTGGGCCAGATAAGGCACCCGGTACTCGGCCTCGACCAGGTTGACCGCCTCGCCGAAGGCCGTGGCGGCATCGCCGCGAACCCTGTCGGAATTGCCTTCGCCATTTGCCAGGGCAGCCTGGAATTGTTCGAAGATACCCGTCTGATTCACCGCTCGAGCATGAGCGTCATCGAACTGCACCTCGACCCTGGCGAGTGCCTGTTCGGCCTGCCAGTAGCCATCCGCCACAACCGCCACGGCTTCACCCAGATTCAGCACCCCGACCACACCAGGCATTTTTTTTGCTACGGCGTCGTTGAGGCTCGTGACAGTGCCACCAAATACCGGAGAACTCCTGAGCGCCGCGTACTTCATTCCCGGTACCGAGGCATCGATGCTGAATTGCGCGCTGCCATCGACCTTCTCGGGAATATCGAGTCGAGCCTTGGGCCGGCCCATGATCCTGAATTCATCGACTCGCTTCAGCCGCGGTTTGACAGGAGGCGTCAGCCTGCCGGCGGCCGCTGCCAGCTCCGAAAATTTCGCACTGCGACCGCTCGAGGCGTGTGTGATCACCCCATCGCTGGCCTCGAGGTCGGCCGCGGCCACATCCCATTGCTCGGCCGCCACGCTCACCAGCATCTCACGTGCCGCTGCGCCGGCCACACGCATGCCGTAAACACCGGTGGCGCGGATAGACGAGCTACCACCGGTGATCTGAAGGTCCATCGCCGCCGTCAATTTGATGAACGCACCATCGACAGTGGGCAGAAGAATTTCTGGAATGTCCATATCGCCAAGCAGGTAACCCTTGGCGAGCGCGTAGTTCGCGTATTCGGATACCGCAGGCGCTTCCATGATCCGCACCCGATCCCAATCCGCATCCATTTCATCGGCCAGCATCTGTGCAAGCGCGGTGCCGACCCCCTGACCCATCTCCGAATGAGGAACGATGGCGGTCACTGTGTCATCGAGCCCCACCTTCACGAAGGTATTGATGAGAGCCTCTGCATCACCGGTCACCAACGGCGCCAGTTCCGGTGTTCGATGTCCCGGCCGGATCACCACACCCACCACCAATGCGCCACCCGCGGCCGTGCCGGCGACGATGAATCCTCTGCGTGTCCACTTACCCATGCCGCACCTCCCGGGGATCGAAGATCCCGACAGCTCCGGGATCAGCGGCCCTCACCGGTGGCAGCGCCGCCAGCGCCGCGTCTCCCGCGGCCCGCTTTATCGCCTTCCTGATCCGCTGGTAGGTGCCACAGCGGCAGATGTTGCCGCGCATCGCTGCATTGATCTGCTCATCCGAAGGATCGGCATTGCTCGCAAGCAGGGCTACCGCCGACATGATCTGACCGGACTGGCAATATCCGCACTGGGGTACCTGTTCGGCGATCCAGGCTGCCTGCACCGGATGCAGAGCCTGAGCACCGGCGATACCCTCTATCGTAGTCACCTCGGCACCAGCCGCGGCCTCGACGGACAAGCGGCAGGAACGAATGGGGTTACCGTTCAGATGAACGGTACAGGCACCGCACTGACCGATGCCACAGCCAAATTTCGTACCGGACAATCCGAGTTGTTCGCGTAAGACCCAGAGCAAGGGAGTGGCTGGATCTACATCAACGTGGTGCTGAATGCCGTTGACTTTCAAACTGATCATGAAGGGCCTCGAGAAGTGGTGATCTACCGGCTACCGTAACGCCAAAGCCTCGTCAGGCGCAACGCCTCGGTCTGTTGCCTCAATTTCCGCGAGCTCAATCGCAGATCGGGACCACGGAACGGCGGTAGCTCCGCTATCGATTCGCTGTCCTTTTACGAGTCAGGGCTCGACACCATTCCGACCTCTGAATACGAAACTTTCGATGATGCTCAAGAAATAGGCTCTCGGTGTTTCCATGAAAGCGGCGTGGTCACCACCCGGGATCACGACCCAGGCCTTGTCTCGAGTATTCAGGTTCGCAAAAAGATCAGCGTGCACAACCGGGATGGCATACGGGTCATGCTCCCCCCGCAGCAGCAAGGTCGGTCGGTTTACGGCGGCAGCATCCAGGGCGCGCCACTGCTCCAGACTCTGCCAATCCGCGCGCACCGGATCCGCTGTCAACGCACCGTCGATGAACGCATCGATGGCGGCCTGACTGATAGCTCCGGGTATCAGGAAATCCGACCCGGCCGCTTCTCGGGTGGTGGCGGCGCGCAGAGGTTCCAACGAATCCGGGCTCGAAGCCACTCCAGGTCTGACCGGATAGCCAAACAGAATCAGCCCGCTGAGCTTTTCATCATGACGCTGAGCAACCAGCTGCGAGACCATCGATCCATAGGACCAACCAAAGAGATATGGGCTCCCGAGATTCCGATGGCGCGCCCGCAGCCACTCCAACACACCAGCCACATCGTCCGCTGCCCTGTCCGGTGTCAGCCAACCGGATTCGTCTCGCGGAGTTTCGCCGTAGCCTCGCAGGTCCACCCCATAGACGGCGATTCCCTTTCCGACCAGCCCGTCCATCAGCGATAACCGTTCCCCGGCGACCTGGAGATCGAAATCCGGTCGGGTGCTCCAGGTACGACCGTGAACCAGCAACATCACCGCTCGAGGAGACTCGCCGGTTTTTGACCAGACCGCAAAGGGATGCCCATCGACCATCACAGTGTGCCGCGTGAGGTTCGCCGCAGGCGCTTTATCCGCCGCAGGCGCTTCATCCGCCGCAGGCGCTAGCGCCGCCAGCCCCCACAGCAGCACACTCCAGAGCAACCAGCTACGCCTGGGGCGTATGTCCACTCAA
>QIDL01000612.1 GCA_003228415.1 Gammaproteobacteria bacterium
ATTTCAGAAGTTGAATGCCGTCGAGGTCTGGTGGTGGCATCTTCCTGCCCACTACCAGTGGTTTGTTGCATTGATTCCGACCGCCGTTGTGCTGGGGCTGGCGGCTGGCGTACTCGGCGGTTGAAGTTGCCGGGTTGCAGCCCGGTATAGCCGGCATAGAACGTCGGAAGACTCAGTCTGATTCCGGCACGAAGGGGAAATCTTCGGGGACGTTCAAGTTCGTCCGGACAAACTGATTCCATCTTTCGACAGCGGCCCTGGCGGCTTCCTGATGCGCTTTCGATGCTTCCTGCTGTCGTTGTGTATCGGCACTGATACAACCCTGAAACGCGTCAATTTCGCCGAGGAATTTCTGCCACGATACATCGTTCTGATCATCGGCCGGGCGGCTCGGTGCGATGCAGTCGAGTTGCATGGGAGAATGCGCAAGCACGGACGACGCGCCAGCGCACGCCAGGCACACAATAATCTGAACTGACCTGATCGACAGGTCAGTGAATGGAGGCATTACTCTGTGGTCCGTGAAGCGTTGTCACTTCGGGAAGGGGTGCGGTCTCATCAACGGGTGTCTGTGCCTGACTGGCTGGAGTTCTCATGGCTCGAAGACCATCGAGATCCAGTTTCAGCGTGCGAATGGCTTGATTAGCGGTATTCAGCCGCCGTTCGATGACCCAGAGCCACATTAGTAACGCGATCAGTGAGGTTTCAATCATGATTCCATTCTCGCCCGCAAATGCGAAAAAACCGAGGTGACGTCCACAGTTTCTCAAAGGGATTGTTCCCGATCGGGAGTGGTTTGAGGTACCCGTCACAGACGAGCAGGTTTACGTGGTCCTGTTCGCGCCTGCCAACATCGTTCCAGCGGGTGAGCGCGCTGATTGGCCGTCGTACCGGCCGCGTCGCTGACCTTATCCACGGCTTGTTCGGCAGCATCGGCGTGTTCCCGAACCAGAGACTCGAGGCTCTCAGCCACAGCGACCGGGTTTGTCACAACAGAAGCTCCCAGGTGGTAACCCTGTCTGCAATTCACCAGGCTAAAAATTCCAACCCGAGTTTCAAACGTTCAGGGTAACAAAATCACTCACGCGGCTGATGATCACATCGATATCCTGGTGTGCAACTTCACGAACATCGAACAGCAGAAGCCCGTCTTTCAACTGATGGTTCCTGGTATAGATCGCAGGGTCTCCCCCATGCAGATGTCGAACCAGATCCTCGAGCGACTCATTGCTGCTCATCGATAAGCCAACGCGCCGGATGTTTCGACCGGCAAGATCATCCTCAACGGAGATAGAAATTCCTGGGATGCCGGACAGCCCATTGAACAGAGCCTGGAGCCGGTCGGGCCAACCGGAATCGCCAGGGTAGCGGTCCAGTGCCGCCAGTAAACCCATGACCTGCTCTTTGCCGACCTTCATAGCGCGAGCAATTCCGATGTTCTGTAATTCGCAGGCTTCAATCAGGGCCCGGCTCCCGACGATAAAACCCACCGTCGGCCCACCGATGGCTTTACCCCCGGAATAGGTCACCAGATCGGCACCTGCAGCCACGTATTCGGACAGGTTCTCCTCGGCGGCAGCATCCACCAACACCGGTATCCCGCAACGTCTCCCCAGTCCGATCATTTCCGCCAGCGTCACGCCTGCGGCCTGGCGCGTGTGATGTGATTGCACGAACAGCAGCCCGGCAGTGCGATCCGAAAGAGCCTCCTGCAATTGATCGACCGTCACACCCTCTGTGTTGCCTGCTACCACCGGCCGGCCACCGCCAAGACCAACCATCTGAGTCACCAGGGCGCCAAAGTCCACATCGTGGCCGCTTTGCAGCACGATCTCATCCGCTAAGCCATCCACCCGCGGCAGCTTCCGAACAGCCTGTTCATCGTTGCCGGTAATCATGGCTGCCACGCCAACGGCAATTCCCGCAGCGGCTCCGGTGGTTATACAAGCTGCCTCGGCGCCCGCCCGTTCCGCAACCCTGTATCCCGCAATATCACGCAACTCGCGAAGCTCAACGTGATGTTGTGCAGCATCTCGAAGTGCATCGGCCACTTCGAAGTGTTGAGCACTGCCGCCGAGCGCCGTCATCTTGCCGGACGCATTGATCACCCGCTTGAGCCCCAACTGTTGATATGGGGAGTCACCCATCAGACAGGCTCGCTCAGCGGATAGTAGTCATCACCCATGACAACGCCCAGCGGTTCGATGAAGCGATCGATCGTGCGACTCTCACCAGTGGCATCCTCTAGTCGGATCTCCCCCTCGCGTTCCCGGAAGATGGTCGCGGTCGTGGACTTACCCGCTGTCAGGGAACCGAAACCGTGGCGATCGATATCGATCGCCCGGGCGGGATTACAGGTCACTCGCCGCACCACATCGACCAGAGGCATGCCCATGGCGCGGAGCTTGGTCATGGTCCTGGCCAGGCTTACCGCGTAACGATCCACGTTGCCCTGGTGCAGGTCGGAACTGATGCAATCGAGCGGCATTCCCTGGGCCAGCGCCTCTTCGCAAACCCGAAAGCTGAAGGACGATCGTCCATGTCCGAGATCGACAATGACACCGCGCGCCACCGCTTCCTTGAACGCGGGGATAATTCTGTCGAGATATCCCAGCACACCGCCGACCTTTCCATGATAGGTATGGGTGACGATGTCGCCTTGCCTGAGAAGATCTAGCACATCATCGATCAACGGCGGCGCGTTGCCCACATGCAGCATCAACGGCTTGTTGACCAGTTCGGCCGCTTTCCTGGCGAGTTTTACTGCCTCCAGACCAAAACTTCCGGTATGGCTCTGCGAAGCCAGCACCTTGACACCGACCAGCCAGTCACCGTGGCGGTCGAACGCCTCCACCACACCCTCGAGATCACACAGTTCCGGTCGCGAGGCATGCCCACCACCGAGACCAGGCAAACCGGGAGATCCGATATTGATGAACGCGAATACTCGCGTCGCCTGGGTCGCCAGCACCGTTTCGGGAAAGGCATCGATGGTAGGGGCGCCGGACGACCCCGCATCCACGACGACGGCCACCCCCTGGCCGACACCGATACGGTCTGCCGGCAGGCGACCCTTACCGAACAGCTCATGATTGAATACGTGGGTGTGAAGATCGATGAATCCCGGCGCAATGAAACAGCCGCTCGCATCGACTTCCCGATCCGCCACGCCATCAAGTGCCTCGACCACCTGACCGTCCGCCAGGTAGAGACTGCGCGCCTGCAACTCCCCGGTCGTTACATCGATCACCCGAGCACCGGTAACGGCGATCTTCCCCATGGCTGTGATTCTCCCTCCAGCAATGCTTAGGGCACCTCTGAACAATTCCCGTTTGCTCAGCACGGACTACGGGGTCTGTGGATAGGCGCGGTTCGAAGGCAATGGTCGACCCCATTGGCAAGAATCGCAACAACGCCACAGGCCCCGTAGTCCGTGCCCTTCGGGAGCTTATCGCGCTAGCCCTGCCTGCGTTGCGCGCCTCCTGTTATGAAGAGCCAATGTGCTTGACATTACCTGCGGCGCGCACCTCCTCCTTATGATAGGAGGACTAGCGCGATAAACTCTGAGCTTTCGGGAATTGTTCAGAGGTGCCCTAAATCATGGTCAGATCACGCAAATCGGTCAAATCGTGAAACTACTGGTCGGCACCTACACCCGCAAGACGGCCTCGGACGGTATCTATTCACTGGAGTTCGATCGGCGTACCGGCAATTTTTCCGAGCCCCGACTCGTCGTTCAGTCAGACAATCCTTCCTGGCTGGTGGTTGATGGCAAGAGCGTTGGCAATGGCGCCCGCGTACTGGCCGCGAATGAATTTGCGGATGGTGCAGACGGCGGTGAGATTTCGCTATTCGCATCGGCTGGGAAATCGCTGACGCTGATCCAACAGGTTCCCAGCCACGGCGCCGATCCCTGCCATCTGTCGGTTGCGGACGATCGACTGGCGGTCGCCAACTACTCCGGCGCCACGGTCGCACTGTACGGCTATTCAGACGGCATCATCGGTAAACTCATCAAGGAGATTCATCACCGGCAAACGGGGCCCCATCCACGCCAGAGCGGCGCCCATCCGCATGGCGCTTACTTCGTGGCGGACGAACTCTGGGTCCCCGACCTCGGC
>QIDL01000240.1 GCA_003228415.1 Gammaproteobacteria bacterium
CACCATTGCCGTGGGCAACAGCAAGCCGGGCATCGACGACCTGAGAGCAGGACTCCCCCCGCAATTGTCGGGCGGCCTCAATGAGTAGAAAGATCCCTCGCATCCCCGGATGGTTCGATGACAACCCGCCGCCATCGGTATTCAAGGCCGGGCCGTCGGCCCGGTCGAAGCGCAAGCGTCCGCCCTCTACCCAGGCACCCCCCTCCCCCTTGGGGCAGAAACCCAGGTCTTCCAGCAGCGCGAGTACGGTAATGCTGAACGAATCGTAAATCATGGCGATGTCGATCTCACCGGGATCGACGCCAGCCTCGGCAAACGCCTCGGGCGCCGATTGGGCCGCTGCGCTGGTGGTCATGTCACCGCCGTTCTCCGGATACTTTGTGGCTTCGCCGCTGCCGAGAATCCACACCGGTGCCTTCGCGCAATCGCGCGCGACCTCCGGCGCGGCGATGACCACCGCGCCACCGCCATCGGAAATCATGCAGCATTCCAGCAGGTGCAACGGATCTGCGATCATCCGCGAGTTCACCACATCGTCGATGGTGGTCTCGCGGATATCGAGAAACTCCAGAGCCTCCATGGCCTGAACCGCCTCCGGGTTGCGCATCGCGTGCATCCGGGTCGCCACCGATATTTCTGCCAGTTGGGCGGAAGTGGTACCAAATTCATACATGTGCCGTTGTGCCACCATGGCGTAGTTGGCGATCAGAGTCATGCCGGTGAACGATTCCATGTTATCCGCCGGATGCACGGTGCCGCCGTGCCCTCCAGCACCGATCCGCTGCACGTTACTGTGGGCCGTGGATCCGTAACTGAGAAGAGCCACTCTGGCTTTACCCGCGGCGATGTCACGGCGGGCATGAGCGGCGTGATACTCATAGGAGCTGCCCCCCACGTTGGTGGTATCGATGATTTTCGGTTTCAGCCCGAAATACTCGGCGATGGTCAGACCGCTCATGCCGCCCCCGTCACCCGCGTCGTAAATGGCATCGACGTCCTGCCACTTCAATCCCGCATCGGCGAGCGCGGCCGCTGCGCATTCTGCTTTGATCTGTAGCGGACTGACCGTTCCCTCCACATCCCTGGAGGGATATTCATGAATGCCGACAATGGCGGCGTTTCTCGCCTGACTGACCATACCTACACCGATTCCCGATACGTGAGAGTCCAATTCTAAGATGAAAGCAACGAGTCACCAAGGTACTCTGCGCTATTCGTCAGCCTCAGCGGGAACGCACCATGCTGGAGAAACTGGCCTTCGGGCGAACCGGACACGAATCGACGAGAATCATCTTCGGTGCGGCCGCGCTCGGTGCCATGCGGCAAGACCGAGCCGATCGGGTATTGGAGTTGATCGTTGAATACGGGATCAATCACATCGATGTCGCAGCAAGCTATGGCGATGCGGAACTGCGCCTGGCACCGTTTTTGAGCGATCATCGCCAGCGCTGTTTCCTCGCCACCAAAACCGGCGAAAGATCGGGCGACGCCGCCCGACGCCAGCTCGAAAGTTCCCTCACCCGGCTCGGCGTGGATCAACTGGATCTCATTCAGATGCACAACCTCACCGACGAGCCTGGCTGGCAATCTGCCATGGCAACCGACGGTGCACTGGCTGCGCTGATTCAAGCCAGGGAAGAAGGGCTGGTACGCTTCATCGGCATCACCGGCCACGGTACCTTTGCCGCCGCCATGCACCTGAAAAGCCTCGAAAGGCACGACTTCGACTCGGTGCTGGTACCCTATAACTTCGCCATGCGTCAGCAACCGGAATATGCCGCCGACCTGGAACAGTTGATTCGTGTCTGCTCCGATAAACAGGTGGCTGTGCAGACCATCAAAGCCATCGCGCGGCGGCGCTGGACCGAACAGGATGCAGACAAGCGCTACTCCTGGTATATGCCAATTCGCGAACCGGAGCCTCTGGCGCGCGCCGTGGCTTATGTGCTCGCTCGACCGGGGTTGTTTCTGAACACCACCAGTGACGCCACGATGCTGCCAGCCATTTTCGAGGCGGCAAGCAAGGTACAAAACACACCGACTGATGGCGAGATGGCTGCCGATCAGCAGACGTTGGGTATCGAGCCCTTGTTTGTGCGTGGTGTCAGCGATGAGGTACGAAGCAACTGATGTCCAACAAAGTCATATGCCACTACCGGGTAGCCCCGGGCAACGAACAGAAATTCGAGGCATTGCTCGAGAACCACTGGCCCACACTCCACGCGCTCGGGCTGGTCACCGACGAGCCCCCACAACAATTCAAAGGCAACGAGCAGGACAACGGAAAACCCATTTACTTCGAGATTTTCGAATGGCGGGAGGGCGCCGTCGATCGCGCTCACGAACATCCCGAGGTAATGGCCATCTGGGAGCCGATGGATAGCTTGTGCGAGAGGCGTGGCGACAAACCGAACATGGAATTCCCTCACGTCGACCAGATACAAGTCTGATCCGAGGGCCTCATCCTCGGGCAGCCCCGCTGAGATAGTCCTCCAGGCGTTTTCCCGGCTCATCGGGAAAGCTCGAATTCAACACATTCAGGGTCTGGATGCGGTCTATTCGAAAGCTCCGAAACGCCTGCCGCAACTCACACCAGGCACCGAGGGTCCAGGATTTACCCCAGTAAAGCAGCGTCAGCGGCCACACGATACGCTCGGTGCTTTGTTCGGTCGCATCCTGGTAGTCGAGAAACAGGCGCATGCCGCGATTGATCCCGTCGCGCACGTCGCCCAGCATCTGTGACGAACGCTCGGTCATATGGGTATCGGGCACGACCAGCCGGTGGGTGTCGAGCGCCGGCCGCAACCTTTCCGGCAAAACGGCGTCGATCTTGGCAAGAATACTGTCCGCCGCACGGGCCATCTCCGAATCACCCCAGGATTTCGCGACATCGGCCCCAAACACCAATGCCTGGAGTTCTTCTTCATTGAACATCAGCGGTGGCACCTGGTAACCACGCCGCAGCACGTAGCCGACGCCGGCCTCCCCTGCTATCGGTACGCCGGACGCGACCAGATCCTGGATATCCCTATAGATTGTCCGCTCCGAGACTTCGAGACGCTCGGCCAGTATTCTGGCGGTGAGCACTCTGCCGCGACCAAGCAACAGCACGATTTGAAAGAGTCGATCTGCGGGTCTCATGGCCACAGAGTCTACCACCTATGCCGTCGACTATTACCGACATACTGACATAGCCCTGTCAGTAGATGTCGGAAAACAGGCTCTATTCGTGGAGGCTCCTGACATGATGGTGTCAGGAGCCGTCAGTTATAGTGGCAGCATGGCAGGACAGGAGAACCACATGGACAACGGACAAGCACCACGGAATGCCGATCACCTGGCCCACTACTGGCGTACCGCGCTGCGACCCTGGCAGCGATTCATCACTCTACGGTCCGCGGGCCGAATCGGCCTGGCCAGCGTTTACCGTGGCGAGTCTGCCGAGGTGTGCCAGGACCCCGACCGGAAGGCGCGGTGTCAGAAATGCAGGTGTTGAGCCGCTGGCGCCATTGAACGGCATCAGCCCGCTGCGTTGTAGCCCAGCATCGCCTTGGTCTCGAGGAACTCATCGAGCCCCCATTTGCTGAACTCGCGCCCGTTACCCGACTGCTTGTAGCCACCAAAGGGTGCCCCGGGATCAACGCCCGCGCCGTTCAGATGCACGTTACCGGCACGAATCTTACGTCCGACGTTGGCAGCATGCTCGATGTCGCCGCTACTGATATAGGCGGCAAGCCCATAAACCGTGTCGTTGGCAATATCGACCGCCTGGTCTTCATCCTGGTAAGGAATCAGCGACAACACCGGTCCGAAGATCTCTTCCTGCGCGATGCTCATGTCGTTGCTGACTTCCGAGAAGATCGTCGGCTTCACGTAGTAGCCTCGATTGAGCCCATCCGGACGGCCAACGCCACCCGTCTCGAGCTTGGCACCTTCGTCGATGCCTTTCTGGATCAGCGCCTGAACCTTGTTGAACTGGAGCTCTGAAACCAGCGGTCCGATCTGGGTACCCTGGTCGGCAGGATCGCCCACTTTGATCTGCTCCGCGGTCGCCTTGGCGATCGCGGCCGCTTCTTCCATGCGGGAAGCCGGCACCAGCATTCGAGTCGGCGCGTTACA
>QIDL01000062.1 GCA_003228415.1 Gammaproteobacteria bacterium
TAGAGCTCGATCCGATCGGCGCCAATCGCGTGCGCCCGCTCGATCTGTTCCGGGACCGGATCCATGAAAAGACTCACCCTGGCACCCCATGCCTGGTAGCGCTCGATGCTCTCTCGAAGGCGGGCGTTGTCGCCGCTGAGATCCCAGCCATGATCGGAGGTAAGTTGCTCGTCAGAGTCGGGCACCAGGGTCGCCTGGGCCGGTCTTGCCGACTCGATGAGGGCATCGAATCCCGGGTAGTTCTGCTGTCGGTCATCGGAATGGTCAGCAGCGCGCTCGCCCGCGAAGGGATTGCCTTCGATGTTGAACTCGATGCCGGGACGGGTAGCGACGAACGCAGCCAGCGTGCCGACGTCTTCGGGCCGAATGTGCCGCTGGTCCGGGCGCGGATGCACGGTAATCCCCTGAGCGCCTGCGTCGAGCGCGGTTGCGGCCGCCCATACGATGTCCGGCGAACCACCCTCCCGCGAATTGCGCAGCCAGGCGATCTTATTGACGTTGACGCTGAGTACGGCCATTCATGGCTCCCGATTCAGTTCCAGGCGCTACGCCTCGGTCGAGCCTTGATCGACACACCGAGAATCAGACCGGTGAACATCAGCGCACCGCCGATGAGCAACCAGCGTTCCTGAACGTTGTCTTCCAGGGATGCGATGCTGGCGACCAGTTCATCGACTTCGGCCCGAAGGCGATCGTTGAGTGCCATGAGCTCCAGATTGGCTTCATTCTGAGCAATGGCCCCTGCTGAAACCCGCTTGATCTCTGCCAGATCCTGCTCCAACTGACTCACCTGGCGTTTCAGCAGGCTATTGCTCTGGTCGGATTGGCTCTTATGAGAATTCAGATTCGACAGTTGGCCGGTTTGTTGCTCGATGGTTTCGGTCAGATTCCGGATCCTGCGGTTGGCGGCGACCAGTCGGTCTCGAGCGATGGGCTCGTTCACCAGATACTGGAGTGGCAGCCAACCCTCGGTACCTCTGGCGGTCCGAATCTGCACGAAGCCGCTGTCGTCGTCCCGGGCCAGAATTGTCAGCTCGGTGCCACTGGGTAGTCCGCGGTGCAGGATCCGGTGGGCGTTGGACGGTCCGCTACGCAACGGCACCGTGAGATTGTCAGAAATATATGCAGTCGCGGCGAGTGACCGATCGGCCGACGTCGCGCCGAGAAACACAACCAGGATGCTGCAAACGACCAGCACAGTACGGCCGAGTGAGTTTTGCGTGTGATGCGAGTTCAAGTCGAAATCCTTCCGAAATAAATTGTGCGCAACGCCTTCATCGGGGCGAAGTGTGTTCCGGGTCGGCCGCCGGATCCTCCTGGGCCTTGGAATTGTCGAGCCGACCATTGAGTTGCTCTTCGCCCAGATAACCTTTCTTCGAGAGATAGCCTATCGTGATCATGACGTAGAGCAGGGTCAGAGCGAAGCCGCCAATCAGCTTGTAGCTTACCCAGATTTCCATGGAAAAGTTGTAGGCAACCAGCAGATTCAAAACGCCGGCGAGAAAGAAACCGAAAGCCCAGCCGAAGTTCAGCTTCACCCAGACCTCTTCGATCAGAGTGAGTTTTTTGCCCAGCATACGCTGGAGCGCGTTTTTATTACCGATAAAGTGGCTGCCGATCAAACCCGACGCCAACAGCCAGTTCACAATGGTGGGTTTCCATTGAATGAACGTTTCGTTCCTGAACGCAAGGGTGAGGCCACCAAACAGGATGCTTGCCCAGAAGGTGATCTTCAGTTCCCGACTGACGGGTTTCTTTAATGCCCAGTAGATGGAAACCTGCACCGTAACGCCGATCATGAGCGCGGCGGTGGCATAGAAAATGTCGGAAAGGAAAAAAACGATCACAAAAAGCGCGACCGGCACGAAGTCGAGAAACTGATTCATTGAGAAACCCTGGAATATGGAGCGGGATTGGGGGCCCGGCATTCGCGTTCCATGAGATAATACCCCGTCTTTGCAGTAACCGCGCGAGTGAGTCAGTACTTTTCAATTCATCCGACCAATCCGCAACAACGGCTGATCAGCCAGGCGGCGGAGATTGTAGCTGTCGGTGGGCTGGTCGCCTATCCCACGGACACCACCTACGCGCTGGGCTGCCATATCGGTGACAAGCAGGCGTTGGACCGGATTCGGCAGTTACGACGTCTGGACAAGCACCACCATCTGACCCTCATGTGTCGCGATCTCTCCGAAATATCGCTCTACGCCCGGGTCGACAACCCCAGCTATCGAATTCTGAAGCGCCTGACACCCGGGCCGTTCACTTTTCTGCTCCCCGCAACCCGCGAGGTGCCCCGAAGGCTGGTGCATCCCAGACGGAAAACCGTCGGTCTGCGAGTGCCGGACGGTGAGATTGCCACCAGCCTGTTGGCGGCGCTTGGGGAGCCGATGATGTCCACCACCATGCTGCTGCCTGATGCGGATCTGCCGATAAGCGACCCCCATGAAATTCGCTCCGTGCTGGAACACAGCATCGATCTGGTGATTGATGGGGGAAGCTGTGGGGTCATTCCCACCACTGTGGTGGATCTGACTCGGGCTGGCGGTGAAGTCATTCGGCAGGGACTGGGTGAGTTTGAGTGAAGGCAGCCCTATAATGCGCCGGTGTTCAAGGCCAAGGTACTGCATTGAGCAGTAGTGATTCCAGCCAGCGGGTGGTATCCGGGATGCGGCCGACGGGCCGATTGCATCTGGGCCACTATCATGGCGTTCTAAAAAATTGGGTTCAGCTCCAGCACGAATACGAGTGCTATTTCTTCGTTGCCGATTGGCACGCGCTGACGACCAACTACGAGAATACCGAGCAGATAGAGCAACACGTGTTCGACACCGCGGTCGATTGGCTCGCATCGGGGGTCAATCCGGGTGCGGCCACGTTGTTCGTGCAATCCAAGGTGCCGGAGCATGCCGAGTTGCACCTGCTGTTGTCGATGATCACCCCGGTGTCATGGCTGGAAAGAGTGCCCAGTTACAAAGACCAGCAGGCCAGGCTGAACGATAAGGATCTGGCAACCTATGGATTCCTTGGCTATCCGCTGCTGCAATCTGCGGACATTCTCATTTATCGAGCGGGTAACGTCCCGGTCGGCGCCGATCAGGTCGCCCATGTGGAACTCACCCGGGAGGTGGCGCGGCGCTTTAATTACATCTACGGGCGCGAGCCGGGATTTGAGCAGCACGCGGAAGCAGCCGTCAAGAAGATGGGAAAGAAGGCCGCACGCCTCTATCGCGAGCTGCGAACGCGCTATCTCGAGCGAGGTGACACGGAAGCGCTGGAGCGGGCTCGGGCCTTGCTCGCGGAGCAGCAGAATCTGTCCATTGGTGATGCGGAACGATTGTTCGGTTATCTGGAAGGAGGCGGCCGGATCATATTGCCCGAGCCTCAACCGCTGTTGACCAAGCAACCCAAGGTGCCGGGACTGGATGGCGAGAAGATGTCCAAGTCCTATAACAACACCATCGAACTTCGGGAGGCACCGGAATCCACGGCAGAAAAGATCCGAACCATGCAGACAGATCCGGCGCGGGTGCGGCTGAAGGATCCGGGTAACCCCGAAAACTGTCCGGTCTTTGCGCTACACCAGATATACTCCAGTGACGAGGTACGTCGCTGGGCGGCTGAAGGTTGTAAGAGTGCGGGTATCGGTTGTATAGACTGTAAGAAGCCGCTGATCGACTCGATCACCGAAGAACAGCACCAGCGACGGGAGCGGGCCCAGCAGTTCGAGGAGGATCCGGGGCTGGTGCATTCGATTCTGTTGGAGGGGTCAGAAATAGCCCGTGATATGGCCCGAGAGACAATCGAAGACGTTCGAGCCGCTATCGGTCTCGGTCCTTAGAAATCTCCTGATCCGGAGGCGCTCCCACCATGACCAGTGAATACGAACCCGAACAACAGCCCGAAGACGCCGCTCAGACCGAGCGCCGACTGCATCTGGTTCGTCAGACCGAAGGTGGGCAGTCAACGCTGGCGCTGGTCCAGGGGGAGGTGTTTCAAGAGCTGCCCAAGGATCTATACATTCCTCCCCATGCGCTGGAAGTGTTCCTGGAGACCTTCGAAGGGCCGCTCGATCTGCTGCTC
>QIDL01000254.1 GCA_003228415.1 Gammaproteobacteria bacterium
TCTGTGGTATTGCACCAGGGCTCACCTTCCAGCGCGGTCTCAACGCTATCAACTGCGTACACAAAAGTCCCGGTTCCAGGGAAGGACGCCCAACAGCGCGTCTCAGAACAAGCTGGCGTTGCTGAAATGCTTCCAGGACAATGGCGCAATGGAGGGAGTGTGTAAGAGTAAGGTCCAGGTCCAGGCTCTGCATCCAGGTCATGGGGGCACGCGGTCTGGCAGGCTGTACGCATCCGGACTCTCATTTCTGTGCCACAAAGGCATGATCCATGCCGCAGCTACCCTGTCCCTGGTGCTCACGCTCCTTATCGCACCGGTCGCGAACGGCGCCGCACGCTGCGGCGAACCTGAACTGACTCCCGACCGGTCCGGCGATGCGGCCAACGACGCTGCCGGCCGAGGGCAGATGTTCGAAAACATCGTGGTACCCGGCTTCACCGACCGATACACAGACACCGCCGGGATCGCGCTCGCGGACCTCAACCGCGACAAGCTGCTCGACCTTCTTGTGGTCTACAGCAGCTACCATAACGATTCGCAGGAACTGAAACTGCTGCTTAACCGCGGTTGCTTCCGCTTCGAAGCGCACCCTGTCCAGATCACGGGCTCCGAGATCTCCGCGGCGAGACTAGGCAAGGGCGCCCAGATTCCCAACCTGGTCGACTTCAACAACGACGGCTTTCTGGATCTCCTCCTCACCCGGTCGGGACTCAATTCGCCAGGCAACACCCTGCTGCTGAGCGACGGCGGTTTTGATCGCTTCGTGGATCGCTCGAAGGAGCTGGATGTCCGCAACCTCGGATCGTATACACGCCAGTCCTCCATCGCCGATATCAACGGTGACGGCTGGCTCGACGTCGGCGTCGCTGCAGACAACATCGGTGACACCCGGGCTGGCCGCCCGACCCAGCGCTTGTATCTCTACCGACCTGCCGGTGAGCAGTTCGAGGATGGGTCCTTCGAAGACATCGGCGGCACCCGCCTGGTGCCAGGCTTCGGCGGCGAGTTTGCGGCCGATCCCCGGATCGACAAGGCGGGACCACAGCTTTCGCTGCGCGACCTGGACAACGACGGTGACATGGACCTGGTGCAGGGCTACACCGCCGACATGGTGTTCGGCGATCCGAAGGATCCGAAAGCCTCGGGAATGTACGACCAGGGGGTCTGGGTGTGGCGCAACCTGCTTCGCGAAACCGGCGAATTCCGCATGGAGCGGATTGTGGACAACGGCCTCGCCGAGTACGCGAAGATGCATTACAACGCCTGGACGAAGGACTATGACGTGGTGGTCCACGGCCTGGGCCTGCCCTATACGAGCTTCGCGGACGTCAACAACGATGGGTTGCTGGACGTGGCCGCCACCGGCTCCACCAATCCGTTCACCCGCGCCCACTCGGACCAGATTACCGGCGCGTTCTGGTACAACCTGGGCGGCTTCCGTTTCTCCAGGGCGACCCACGAGGCCGGCCTCGACGCGCTCAACTGGAACTACGGAGAGTGGGCGACGCTCTGGGGCGCGGAGCTGCCTCTCATTGCGAAGATACCCATACCAACCCGCCGGATGCCGTCCCGTATTGAAGGTATGACCAACAGGGACTTACAACCCTACGGCGGCGACCTGGTTTTCGGCGACTTTGACAACGACGGCTGGCAGGACCTGGTGTGGGTCGATCGCTTCCAGATCCCTCCACACTGGGGAATTCAGCGCAATGTGCTGTTCCTGAACAACGGCGACGGAACCTTCCGGCCCGTCAACGCCGACGTCTCGGGCCTGGACGACTCCAGCACGGCGGCCGAAGCGGCCGATCTGAACAACGACGGACTGCTGGATATCGTCTACCTGAATACCCCGGGCAACCAACCCTCGGGGCGGAAGATGCCCGACAGTCGCTATGGCGATCGGGTCTACTGGAACACCGGCGCGAGGGGCGGTGCCGCCAATCACTGGCTGCGCGTCCGATTCTCCGGGATCTCCGACCACCGGCTCATCGGAGCCCACGTCTTCGCCTATGAGGGCGGCACGCTCGCCACCGAACAACCGAAGCTCCTGGGCATGCGCGCCATCCACAGCAACCAGAGCTTCCGCACCGGCTCGCCGCTGGAGGCCCATTTCGGACTCGGCAGGCACGACCGGATCGATGTGGAGGTGAGGCTGATCGGTGGCCAGTCGATACGCTTCGAAAAGCTCCGCGCGGACGGAATTGTCACCCTGGATCTGAACGCCGGGAGCGGATAGGAAGGACAACGGGTAGTTGCTCCGGATGCCTGGCAGGCTGAATGCCGGACAACCAAGGCAACTCCACGGACAAGACCTGACGATAAAGAAACAGGAGAGCAGAAAGCGCCTGATTCTGGGCGGAGGCAATCAAGTTCCTTTGGTTGGCAAGCCAGGACAGGAACAGCTCCACTTCCCGAGCGCCGAGTTCTCGTGGATAGCGACGCTTGTTGAATCGAATGAAGTGGCGGACCCAATCGGTATATGCCTTCTCAGTTCGCTTCGAGAACCCAAATCGGCGTATACGATGGCGAACCTCGTCCAGCAGATCTGGGAGTCTCGAGCGTGTGGTTGGAGGAATGGCGCTGATTTCGAGATTGTGGATATCCAGCCATGTCATCCGCCGTTGATATCCGACTGATCAGGCATAAGATGTTGTTTTTGTGAGATATGGGTTCGTTTGGGAGAGGGATATACCGTCATGATATCCAGCGAATTTCCGGATACTTGTAGTTATGCCTTTAATGGGAGTCACTTTGATCAATGAAGTATGAAAAGGTAATCGAGCGAATCAATAGTGGAAAGATGTCGCGTGCAGACCTAGTCAAATTGAAGCGAAATGCCGAAGACAAGTATTCCAGTGGTGACGCAGACGCGAAACACGTATTAGATTCAATCAATAGTGCGACGCCAACCGATTCTTATATCCTTTTCATGGGTTTTTGCCCAGGAGCGGACTTTAGTGAGCGTCTAGACACAGAGTGGAAAGAAAAAGGAATTTGCAGGTTTGACTATTTGGAAAGCGATTTCAAAACATTTTCTTAAATATCATTTATTTAGGGTAATAGAAAACTATATTATGCGCCTATCTTGGCGGGTCAAATGGCGGATTCTGTTCAAATTCCGGGAGGCAGGGTCTCCCGCTAAACGTACGATTTGCGTGACTAACGCTCCCGAACTCTAAATAGACGACGTAGCCTTCGGCTGAGTTTGATCTAAGTGAGCGGGTACTACGGGTAAAGGATCAATGACCTGCCATCCATTGGAAAATTGCACAACATTCGGCAGATGAACTCGCGTGCTCATCAGGCGGCACTCAATCGATTGCGCGATGTACTCGGGATCTAGAGAATCAGCCCTCTACCTGACCGGGGCGATGGACGAACGACGACGAGGATCAAGCAGGTCTTGGCTTCGCTTTGGCGCCGTTCAGAGGTTGCCGCTGACTTGAAAGGTGCCCTGTTGTTGGTTAAGCCCGTACATCTCCCTGCGATGGTCGATCTCGGATCGTGCGGCTGCACTGCTCAGGGAAATCGAAGCCGCCATGAGTTGGAGGGAACTCCCTAGTCGATGTTGCTTTGCTTCAATGAAGCGTACCTGGCATCACTCGGCGGAAATCCCAGAATAAGAGAGAAAAATCCGTGAAAAACGTGATTTGTCGATGTTTCGGCACCTTCCGTCTCTATTGCGCGTTGATTTTCACTACGTAGGCGTTAACATTCCGATACCGCGCCCACTGCTTCGTCGGTGGGTCACAAGGGGCTCTTCTGTAATGGTAGAGCCCTTTGGCTTTTCGGGGGGTTGGAAATGAGAGTCGGTGTCTACATAGACGGGTTCAATCTCTATTACGGCTGTCTCCAAAAATCGCCTAACAAGTGGTTGGACCTCGAAAAGTTCGCAGATTCACTCCTGGTTCACGACGAGCGACTGGAAATTCTGAAGTACTTCACTGCTCGTGTCGGCGAACCTGCGCATTCACGTTGGTGTGGCAGCCCCTCTATCTGGCGGCGGAAAGCTGTCTAGGGTACTCAAAAAGGCTTCCGTTTTTGATGCGCACTCTGCGCTTCGGAACGCGC
>QIDL01000625.1 GCA_003228415.1 Gammaproteobacteria bacterium
GCCTTGCCACAGCATGTTGCCCATGCTGGTCTGATAAGTGAGCCTTGCCTGCAACTGGTCGCCGGGATGAGACATCGCGATGCCGTCGGCCATGATTGCAGGATATCGAGCCACCAGGTGTTCATAAGGTACTTCCAGCAACAGCTCCACGTCGCGGGTGCTTTCCGCCGTCACCATGGTCTGCCCGGCCGGAACGAATTGATCGGTCTCAGCTCTGAAGTCAGCGATGCGGCCCATAAAAGGCATTGTGAATACGGTCCGGTCCAGATCTTTCTCGGCTCTGTCGAGTCCCGCCCTGGTTTCTTCAACCCGCGCCGCAGCGGCGCGTCTTTGTGCGGGTAGCAGATTCGCTTCACTGTGGAGGTTTTGCAGAGTTTGCTTCTGTTTCAGCAATTCGCGCTCCTGCGCATCCACTTGCAGCTTGGAGATATGCCCCTTTGCCAGAAGATCCTTGTTCCTCTGATATTCGACTACTGCAATTTCCAGGGACCGTCGTTCGATCGCTATGGCTTTGATCAAATCATCGCCGCGGCTGTTCAGTTCCGCTTGTGCCGCCAGGGCGCTGAGCAGCTGGGCGTCGGCTCTGGATTCCGCGACCTCATAATCCAGGGGTTCCAGCTCGATCAAGCGTGTGCCAGCGGGGAAGGTTGTGCCGGTTCGCAGGTCCGGGTGGCGCCAGGCCACTTTACCCGCGACCTGAGCAACACCCTGCCATGTCTGTCTGGGTCGTATCTCGCCGAAGCCGGTGAGTCTGGGCTGGACAGGAATTGCGGTGACCACCATCACCCGTACCGGTAGCGCCCTGTCTACCGGCTTTTCACGGCTGGCCCCCGGTGCGAATCCGATACTGATACCCAGAATCAAGATGCCAAGGAATACCGGAGGGAAAAACCACCAGCGGGCGGGTTTAAGTGTCATCGTCCATCCCTTGATCATCGGGATCTGCCAGTTGTAGTGCGCGCAGAACCAACGATTGGATCTCGCGGGTTATGGTCTCTATGCGCGCGGGGTTGAATTCCTGCCAACCCAGGCGCTTGAAAAGTACTGGACGACCGACATGAAAAATCATGATTTGTCCGAGCAAGCTGTGTGCGCGGATAATGGTCCTCTCCGCTTCGGGGTCTGTGCCTTCCACCATCGCGACCATCTGCGTAAACAGCTCGTGTAAGTGGCGTGGCAGTGCTTCGTAGAAGATCGAAAAATATTTTCCCGGGACAAAAAACTCCCGCAACACGAAGGGTATGAAGTGCGGAATGTCGGGGCTGCCCAAAAAAAACTGCAGCAGATTGTGCACGAGCTGCTTGATCAGTTTCGCCTGCAGAATCGGGTCGGTTCCAGCCAGATCGCGGCCTTGCTCAAAGGTAGACAGAGCGAATTCGAATCGAGGCCGCAGTTGGTCAACCACATAGAGAACGGCAGCTTCATATAATTCTTCTTTGCTACCGAAGTGATATTTAATACTGGAGACGTTGGCGCCTGCATGCTCGCAGAGCGTGCGCGTACTCACCGCGGCGAAGCCATCACGACCGAACAGTTCTATTGCGGCCAGGATAAGCGGGATTTCAGCCGATCGGGCGGGGGAGGCTGAGGTGGCCATAAAATAACGATTCCAGGTCTAAGCAGCGCGATGTTAAATCTATTGATACAAAATGTCAATCAAACGTTTGATTTAGAATTCACCTGCTCGAACACGTTCCGTGGCTCCATTTTCCAATGCCGCCCGGACCCACTTTACTTGTCAGCACCTTGATCTGTGTCAATTGCATAGGATTTATGCGAGTTAGTATCGGAGGGTACAGGTGGAGAACCAATCGAAGATCACGCCGACCAAGGGAGAAAACCATGTCAGAAGTATCGGAACAAGGCATCGCTGTGCCTGATAAACTCGCGAAATTGGCCAGAGAAAATGAATGGCCACTGGACAAACTCGAGAGAATGTTAGGGCTGTTCTCGCCTTTTCAGGTCCAGATACTGCTCGATCGTAAAATGACCGCCGACCAGGCCGAACGCCTGCTGGCCGGTGAACGACCTGACGAAAATGCGCCTCTATATACGCCAGAACAAGAGGAGTACATCGACAAGCTGAAAGCCGGTCAATACGACCTTCGCTGGCTGAATGACCAGGAGCCAACCTGGGGAATTCGTTCGTCGTTGAGTTCTCGCGGCCTGACTCTCATGGATATCAACAAGGCGTACGCCGGGGAACCGGAAGATGTGGCACCGACCGACAGTATGGCACCACGGGGTGCTGTTCTGGAGGAAGAATACCCCGGAATGGGTTACAGCCTGAATTCCAAGTACCAGGTCTGGTCGGACAACGTCGTTCCGCTTTACGAAGAAGCCGTTTCCCGCCAATGGAGCGTCACCCGTGACATCCCCTGGCAGGATCTGAAACCGCTACCAGACGATCTCGAGCGCGCTCAGTGCGAATTTTGTACCTTTCTCACCGAAGTGGAGATGATCGCCAGCGATTTTCCTGCCAAGTGGCTATGGCGTATGAACCAGCACTACCACGAGGTCAAGATGTTCCTCTGCACTCAGGCCATGGACGAGGCAAGGCATCTGGAGGTTTTCCGCAAACGTGCTCTGGCCAATGGTGGGGGTCTGCTCCACGCCCGAGCGGAGACCGAACTGGGGCTGGCCAATATTCTCCATGCCCCGTCCTATATCCAGGGTTCCTTTCTAATGCACGTGGTAGGTGAAGGGCTGGTTCTGGATATCTTCCGTGCCGGCGAGTTCCTTGCTCAGAACAAGGTCGAGAAAGAAATGTACAGGCTCTGCCTGCAGGATGAAGCGCGTCACGTCTCCTACGGAACCATGCATCTCAAATACTTCCTGGAAAACCATCCGGACCGCGAGACTGCAGAGCGTGAACTGCACGCGGTTGCCGAAATCGCCGAGCGCAGCTTTACGGGTTTTCTGTGTAACTCGTTCATCATCGAGCCGCTCGCCGTGCTGGCCGGTGGTGGCATCAAGCACATTGATAAGGGTATGGATGCTGTGAAGATTGTCTGGAAACGTATCACAGACGAATATCTGAACCGCTGCGATCTGGCCGGACTCGATCGACGCTCTCGAATCGCACTCCCGGCCGAAGCGCCGTACTAGACGGGCACAACGACTCAATTACACAAACTGAATATAGAGGTGTAACAATGCAGTTTCCATCGGTTCAATGGTTTGAAGCCGTCCAGCAAGAGGCTGACACCGAAGCAGATACCTTTCGTCGTATGGGCTTCTGCGATGCTACGGTTCTGTTCGAGTCTCGTTCGGGCGAAGACAGTCGTCGTTTTGTGTTGGACTTCGAGGACTATGGCATGACATCCGTGCGTGAACTCAGGAAGGGGGAAGCTGATGATGCTCACTTCAGCCTGGCTGCCGAGGATGCCGTCTGGCGTGAAATGATCGAGAACATCCATGTAAATGGTGAAGCCGATCTCGAACATACGTTAAATCGGCTGCAGTTGCCTGGCACGGTGGAACTCGCCGCGTCGGATCAGCAAAATGCAGATCTGTTTTACCGTTACAACCAGACCTTTCAGGAGTTCTTCAATCTATCCTGTAGAGTAGAGTCCGAGTTCGCGGGCGCTGGATCCGCTTAATGGAGGATGGTGCGTCAGACATAGATTCGGCCATAGGTGCCGCGGAAAGCCAGAACGACGACACGGTTACCCAAGAGACACACATCATCAGCAACGACTGCGTGAGTTGTGGAGTCTGCGAATACATGTGCCCGCTGGGGGCGATTGTCGAGACCAGAAATCAGTTCAGCATTCTCAAACGTATTTGTGACGGCTGCGCCATCTGCGTGCCCTACTGTCCGGTACGGGCAATCGTTCCCAAGCACCGATTCAGAGAACGACAAGACAACAACGTGGCGGTAAATCTACGACGGGTGTTGGAAAAGGAGGACTGACAGCCGTCGGGCCGCAACGGTCTGCAAAGACCAGGTGTCTCCCGGTTCCGGCCCCTGCTGGACCGAATTCCAGGCATGGTTCAGCGTGTTGTCGTAGTTGACCGACGGGTTGCCCGGGATGCTACTGTGTGCGGCGCACCGGGTGTACCGACC
>QIDL01000187.1 GCA_003228415.1 Gammaproteobacteria bacterium
ATGCCACCCTGACATTTCCCCAGACCCTGTTTCTGCGCTACACCCGCCTGGAACCGGATGAAACCAAAGCGGAAGTCGGCGCCGACTACCGCAAGTGGTATCTGGCCAGACTGCGCCTGCTCAACGCAACCGTCGCAGACCATGAGTTTCTCGTGGCCGATCGATTCACCATCGCCGATATTGCCTGTGGTTATGCGCTGTTTCTCGGCCAGAGTCTGGAGATCGATCAAGACTACAAGCCGCAGACATTAGACTACCTGGAAAGGCTGAAGGCACGGGACGGTTTCCAGCGGGCACAAAAAGCCCAGCTTTCACAGACGACGGGTTAACGCAATGACCGGCAGACTGGAGGAACAGGTCGCCATCGTCACTGGTGCCAGTCGGGGACTTGGAGAATACTGTGCGGTCGGGTTCGCTCGTGAGGGAGCCAGGGTCGTGGTTGCAGCACGAAGTGTCGAGGAAAAGGACCCGCGGCTACCCGGGACCATCTACCATACCGCGAAGCTGATCGAAGCCGTCGGCGGAGAAGCATTGCCGTTGGTGTGCAACGTGACAGACACTGCCTCCATCGACGAGATGACGCGGCAGGTCATCGAACGCTGGGGGCGAATCGACATTCTGATGAACAATGCCGCAATTCAACCACCCGGAGTGAACGCCAGCATCACCCCAAAACACTGGGAACTGCAGTACCGGGTCAACGTACACGGGCCATTCCACTGCATCCGTTCGGTACTACCGATCATGCTGGAGCAGGGTAAGGGCTGCATCATCAACATCTCTTCCGGTGCAACCGACGGCACAACTCCCTACGGCGGCTCCAAGCGTGCTCTGGAAGCGATGACCGTGGGTTTCGCCGCAGAGCTGAAAGCTCGAGGCATCGTGGTCAACGCGCTGAAACCTGTAAGCATCATCGAAACACCCGGATATCTATTCGCCCAGCTACCTCGCGGTGAGTCGGATGGCGAAGTGCCCGAGTTGCCGCCTTCGGACAGCTATGTCGAGGCAGCCATCCTGCTGGCCACCCAATCGACCGATACGTTTACCGGCCGCGTCCACAACGACGCCGAGGTCATCGGCCATCTGGCAGACGACGAAGCCAGAAACCGATTCAGGAAACTGAATCCTGCTTACTGGACCGCCATCATGGACGGTATCGAGTAAGGGTTCGATGTGCGGCAGAATATCGACTCAATTTTTTACTAGCAGGAGGGACATACCATGGACTTTCAATTCAGTGACAAGGTCACGGAACTGCAGGGTCGGGTTACCCGGTTTATGGACACGCACGTCTACCCGATTGAAGGCGAATACGCCGAACACGTTGAACAGGCTGGTGGCTGGAGTACTCCTCCAATCATGGACGAGCTGAAGGCGAAGGCTCGCGAAGCGGGCCTCTGGAACCTGTTCCTGCCCGACGAGGAACACGGCGCCGGCTTGAACAATCTGGAGTACGCGCCGCTCGCCGAGATCATGGGGCGGATAGCCTGGGCATCGGAGGTTTTCAACTGCAGCGCACCCGATACCGGCAACATGGAGGTGTTGGCACGCTATGGTACCCAGGAGCAGAAGGATCAATGGCTGACTCCCATGTTGAACGGAGAGATTCGTTCCTGCTTTTCAATGACCGAACCCGCGGTGGCCTCCAGCGACGCCACCAACATCGAGTGCCAGATCAAGCGCGACGGAGACGACTACGTCATCAATGGCCGCAAGTGGTTTTCGTCCGGCTTCTCCAACGAGAAATGCAAATTCGCCATCGTCATGGGTAAGAGCGACCCCGACAATGAAAACCGCCACCTGCAGCAATCGATGATACTAATCGCAAAAGGCACGCCGGGGATGACGCTGGTGCGCAACATCACCACCTTTGGCTATAGCGGCAGGCCGGGCGGACATCCGGAAATCCTGTTCGATAACGTTCGCGTACCTGCCACCAACATGCTGCTGGGAGAAGGCCGCGGTTTCGAGATTGCCCAGGGTCGCCTGGGTCCGGGTCGAATTCACCACTGCATGCGATTCGTTGGCGCAGCCCAGAGAGCCCTCGAAATGATGTGTCAGCGAGCCGAAAGCAGAAGCGCCTTCGGAGTTAAACTCTCCGAGCACGGTTCGTTGCGCGAAGACATTGCCAGATCGTTCTGCGAAATCGAGCAGGCCCGGTTGTTGACCTTGCGCGCGGCCGACAAAATGGATCGCGAAGGCAACAAGAACTCGCGCGATCTCATCGGCGCCGCCAAGATTGTGGTACCGGCAATGGCTGCCACGGTCATCGATCGCGCCATACAGGTGCATGGCGCCATGGGGTTCACCGAAGATACCTTTCTGGCCAAGGCCTACGCCGCTGCCCGCTATATCCGGGTCGGCGATGGTCCGGATCAGGTACACATGTCATCCCTGGCGCGACAGTTGTTGCGGCGTTATGCATGACGATCCGGCCACGGTAGTTCTGCAACAGGTCCTGCTTGAGGAACTGGCGAAGGTATACGGCTTCGGATCGACGCTGGCAGATCTTCAGAAACTGTCCGGCGGGGCCAGTCGCGAAACCTGGTCCTTCGATGTGAGCACGCCCGAAGGGGAAACGGTTCCGCTGATTCTCAAACGCGACCCGGTGATTGTTGAACCAGACGGCTCGATCTCCACGGAAGAATCCCGACTCGGGGTCACACGCGCCACCGAAGGTCGGCTGATGGAGCTTGCCGGTGGCGCCGGCGTTCCCGTTCCAGATGTCGCTTTCTACCTGAGCGAAGACGAGCGTACCACCGAAGGGTTCGTCATGCAGCGATTGCAAGGAGAAGCCCTGGGCCTCCGTATCCTGCGGGAAGACGCCTACGCGGATGCGCGGCTGAAGCTCGCCTTTCAGTGTGGACATGCCGCCGCCCGATTGCACGGTATGCAGCAAACGGCGCTACCTGAACTCCAGTCATTGGACGTTGCCGAGGAACTGGCCTATCACCACGAGCTGATGAGTTCCGTCGATCATCCCTATCCCGGTTTCGAATACGGCTTCCGCTGGCTGGAGGAACGGCTGGAGCTGGCTGGGGACGCTCACACACTGGTCCATGGCGATTTCAGAAATGGTAACTTCCTGGTTGGTCCGGATGGCCTGCGCGGCGTGCTGGATTGGGAAATCGCTCACCTGGGCAACCCTCTGAACGACCTCGGCTGGATCTGTGTACGCTCCTGGCGTTACGGATATCTGAAAAAACCGGTTGGGGGATTCGGAGAAATCGCAGAACTGCAAGCCGGCTACGAAGCCGGTGGTGGCGGATGGGTCAGTGAGGAGGCCATTCGCTACTGGGAGGTGTTCGGTACGCTGCGTTGGGGCATGCTGTGTATCAACATGACGTTCACACACATCAACGGCTCACATACCTCGCTGGAGAAAGCCGTGATCGGGCGCCGCACCGCCGAAACGGAATATGATCTTTTACAACTGATCGACTAGTGACGCCACACATGAGAGATCACTGATGCCAACCGACCGACCCACCGCTGCGGAACTCGTGTCAGCGGTAAAGCAACACCTGCAGGACAACGTGGTGCCCGTGATGGAAGGACAACCGGCATTTCACCTCCGGGTTGCCATCAATGCACTGGCCATCGTGGAACGTACCATGGCCGACGGCGAGACGATGAATCGTGCCGAACTGGAACGCTTGCGGGTACTGCTCGGTGAAGATGGGAACCTGATCGATCTGAACCGACGCTTATCGGCACAGATCGAAGCCGGTGAGATGGGCGAGCAAAAGGACACCCTGCTGACGCACCTGCGCAGAACCGCCCTGGACAAGCTGCAACTGGCCAACCCGCGATACCTGATACCGCGAGATTGAGCGGTTGCGGGAAACAGCTGCCATCGGAGTTGCATTGAGTACCTGCTCGACGGGCTGTCAGTCGCTCGCCAGCGCCACCACCGGATCCAGTCGCGAAGCGTTTCTCGCCGGTGCGTAGCCGAACAGCAGCCCGGTACCCGCTGCGCAACTGAAGGCCACAATCATGGGTAAACCGGTAAACGCCACCGGCAACTCGTGTATCAGTGCAGCAAGCAACAGGCCAAGCGACACACC
>QIDL01000323.1 GCA_003228415.1 Gammaproteobacteria bacterium
GGTGGGCCGCATTTGCGAGAAAATTTGGGGCCTGGTTCAGGCCGCCAAACTCTTCCGTGCGAATCGCATCAGCTACATCAGCGTTCAATCGGAAATTGTATAGCAGCAGGTTGCGGAGGAAATTATGTCAGACAAAGGAAAGGCACGCTTCAGCTTAGAAGTGCCGCTCGACGCTTCCGAAATCGAGGATTTCAAACCTGAGAAAAAGCTGAAGGTTGTCGCAGAGGCACGTGACGGCAGTCGGGAGACTGAAACCGTCCAGCTCAACAAGCAGGGCCAGGGAAAAGTTAAGCTCACCTTCGACCGCCCAGTATCGCTACGCATGGCGATCGGGCCCGCAGACGCCAGCGACGAAGAGTTGCTGGGCCTCCAGACGATTAACATCGAGGTCTCGGCCCAGCAGTGGGGAAACAAAGGCGAACTTGTCCTCCCCGCGGTGAAGATTTCACCGTTCTATTGGCACTGGTGGCTTCGCTGGTGCCGCACCTTCACCATTCGCGGGCGCGTCGTCTGCCCGGACGGGAGTCCCGTCCCCGGCGCCAAGGTTTGCGCTTTCGACGTTGATTACTGGTGGTGGTGGTGCAGCAGGCAAGAGATCGCCTGTGACGAAACCGACGCGACGGGCGCCTTCGAGATCCGCTTCCGCTGGTGCTGTGGCTGGTGGCCATGGTGGTGGTGGCGCAGGCGCAACTGGCTGCTCGACCCTGCCTTACTCGAACGCCTCATGCCGGTGGTCCAGCGAGACCTGGGAATCGTCGATCCGGCGCCGCCGAGTCCGCGGCCGAACTTTGCGCTGTTCGACCGTATCCTGGCCGAGGATAATGTGCTCACGCGCGAGCCCGCGGAGCGAGTCAATCCGGCGGCGCTCGACAAACTGCGTGCTGAGCTCCTGCCGCGTCTACCAGCGGCACCGGAGATCGCCGGTCTGCGCATATGGCCCTGGTGGCCTTGGCATCCTTGGTGGGACTGCACTCCAGATATCATCTTCAACGTCACGCAGCGTTGTCTCGGCGAAGAGAAAATCATCGTTCAGGAAGGCTGCCTGGACACCCGTTGGAATGTCCCCACGACGCTTGATGTAACATTGGTCGCAAGCGACGAGGCCTGCTGCATTCCTCAGTGCACTGACCCGCAGGACTGCCCCGAAGGCAACTGTGCGCTCATCACCCACGCTTGCAACGATCCGATCTTCACAATCGGTGGCAATCCGGGCGCGGCGGCCGGATCCATCGGCTATCGCAATCCCGGTATCGCTGCCACGCACGGAGATCGGCCCTACGCCGGCGTAGTGCCGGTCCACGGTGTATTCGGGGACCTGGTGGTCGTGGACTACTACGAATTCGAGTGGTCCGACAATAGCGGCATCACCTGGAACACACTGCCGCCAGCTGCAGCGGGCGGTTTCTCGCGGGTCTATTGGGGACCGCAGCTCGGCGGAGGGCCGGTCGGCTTCCATGCCGTTCCTTTCTCCTTCTCCACGATCGACGGGCAGCGCGTCGTCGAAAGCCGGGAGCACTTCGAGTCGAACAACGACCCGCTAAGCTGGGGCATCACCCGGTTCTGGGTGACCAACGTGAACCTTCTGATGCGCTGGTTGACCGAAGGCATTTTCAACGATGGGACCTACCAGTTGCGGATCGTGAGCTGGCAGGAGATGGGCGGAAACCTGCAGAACAGGACTGTTCTCCCGCTTTGCAACACGACGCAGGACAATGGCCTCGCGCTGACGCTGGACAATCGCATCGTTGGTCCAGGCAGTGGCCATCCGACAGCGCCGGATCACCCCTGTGGCAGCGGAACAGTACACCTCTGCACGACTGAGCCTGACACCGACATCATCGCCGTTGCCATTGTGCATCCGGACAACAGCACCTCTGACGTCGGTGCCTGCGGCAACCAGTCCATCGGTACCGCCGATACGCTCCGCGTCGACTTTATGGCGCACGACCCGGATGGACATCTTGCCTACTACTCGCTGGTTGCGACCTACGGCGAGAACCTCGCCAACAACCTGCTGGCGTTGCCGGGCGCGGTGCTCACGCCTCTACCGGGCGGTCCGGTACCACCAGCGGTGCAGGTTGGGCCGACGTACGGCCTTGCCCGCTCCGCCCAGGGAGCCGTCGCGCCGACCTGGCACGGCGGCGCGCTCCGGCTGGAGGTGCCGGCGCATCAGGCATTCCCGGTCACCTGCTGCTACCAGCTTGAACTGCGCGCGTTCAAGCGCACAATTGCAAACTGCGCGGAAAATTATCCACACCGTAACAGGAGCGAGTTCAGCTTCGGGATCACCGTGTGACTCACAGGCCGGACGGCGGCTACCTTCCGCCGTCCGGAATTCCTGTTCCGACGGACGTGACCAGTTTCGGTTACCCTGAAAAATCCATGATTCTAGGGGCTGATTCGGAACAGATAGGTCCTGTCCCGAGATGGAAAGCGATTATCCAGTCTAATTCTCCATCGGTTCGATTTTTTTTGCTGCCAGCACAGCGATCCCGGTCGCCCCCTGCTCGCGTTCAGCGCGTGATAGGATCCGCGTTGTCGAGCGGATAGATTGGCCGGCGCAGATGTTTGTAAGTCAGGACCGAATTCTCCGAGGTGGTTACCTTGGTGCCATCGAGCGTGACATGCGCCGACAGGTCAGGTCGGAGCGGCTGAAAACCGGCGCGGTTGTGAATGCGAGATATAAGCAGAATGTAGCTTGGGGTGTATTCCAACGGATAGCGGAGGGATACGAGTTATTGAGGGGGATTGGGATTTTGTGCCCTACGGGTCTAGGCGTCACGCTTGGGACCTAGCGCCTATTGAACCCCAAAGACCATATCGCGACCCGGTGCGGCGGCGAGGAGATCGCGGGTGTAGGGATGGGTCGGATTCGCATAAACCCTTGCCGTTGGCCCTTGCTCTACAACCACGCCCCGCTGCATCACCATGATGCGGTCGCAAATTTGTGCGGCGACGCGTAAATCATGGGTGATGAATAGTATCGCTAGGTCGTAACGATGGCGCACGTCGTCCAGCAGTTTTAGCACCTGCGCCTGCACCGACACATCGAGTGCGGAAACCGCTTCGTCGGCGATCAGAACCTTCGGCTCCATGGCGAGCGCTCGGGCGATGCAGATGCGTTGGCGCTGTCCGCCGGAAAACTGGTGCGGAAAGCGGTCCAGCACCTCCGGCACAAGACCAACAACGCTCATCAGTTCACGTGCCCTGGCTAGCGCTTCTTCCAGGCCAAGGCCGAAATTCATCGGCCCTTCGACAATTGACTGACCCACCGTGCGGCGCGGGTTGAGCGAACGGTAAGGATCCTGAAACACTATCTGGACATCGCGCCGGTAGGGCCGCAACGCCGCCTCATCGAGGCCGGCGATGTTGCGCCCACTGATCACAATCTCGCCGGCGGTTGGATCGATCAGCCGAACGATGCAGCGCGCCACGGTGGATTTGCCCGATCCGGACTCCCCCACCACGCCCAGTGTTTCGCGCAGATGGACCGACAACTCTATATCCTGAGCCGCCCTTACCTCGCGGCCGCTCCTGAACAGTCCCTTGTCGGAATAGGTCTTGAACAGACCCTTGACCCGAATCGGTGTCTCGCCACCGGTAATGTCTTTTCGCTCCGGTGGTTTCATGGTTGGCACCGATGCCATTAGCATCTTGGTGTAGCTATGCTGTGGTCGGGTCAGCACCTGCATGGCCTCGCCCTGTTCGACGATGCAGCCATGCTGCATCACCACCACACGGTCGGCGATCTCGGCGACAACGCCGAAGTCGTGGGTGATGAACATCACGCCCATACCGTGCCGGTTTTGTATGTCCTTGATCAGGTCCAAAATTTGCGCCTGCGTGGTCACATCCAACGCGGTCGTCGGTTCGTCGGCGATCAACAGGCCAGGCTCCAGGGCCAACGCCATGGCAATCATGATGCGCTGCCGCTGGCCGCCGGAAATCTGATGCGGATAGGAATGGATCAGCTTCTCCGGTTCAGGCAGTTTGACGTCACGCAATACCTCCAGCACCCGGACCTCGCGGGCCGCCGCGTTCATATCGGTGTGGATTTCCAGC
>QIDL01000150.1 GCA_003228415.1 Gammaproteobacteria bacterium
GATGCTGTGATTGCTGAATTTCCGCGCTCTGTTTTCTTCCAGAATCTTTGCTTTTACACCCGGCGCGACCAGGAAAAGCAACGGTACCGACAGACCGTCCTGAAATCTGACCCGCAGTGGTTGCGCCAGGGTTGCGTTGATGCGGATGATCAGAAGATCACCACACATCAGTAAGGATAGATCTGCCAATGGAAATCGTTCGCTGCTGGCAGCATCTGACGGACCGAGGGGATAGGGCACTCGCTGCAGTCCATCCGCGCCAAGGCTCTGTACTTCGATACCGGGCTGGTTCAGCCCATCCAACTGCGCTCGATGCACCGACGCGTGCGTCAGAGCAACGATAAAATCGTTGACCTTCGTGTATTTCCAGAATTCCCGGAGTTTGCGGCTTTCGAGAGAGTTACCTGCACGCGTCGTCAGAGCGTCTTCCGCTAGTCCATTGCTGGTTGGGAACGAAATACCGGCGAATATTTCTTGTGCGTTCAATCGGTCAGCCATGCGTAACCCTTATCCTCGAGTTCCAGCGCCAGGGTCTTGTCGCCCGACCGCACAATAACGCCATCGGCCAGCACATGGACGCGATCCGGCACGATATGGTCGAGCAGTCGCGGGTAGTGAGTGATCAACAGCACACCATTATCGGTATTCCGATAGTGGTTGATCCCACCGGCCACCACCTGCAGCGCGTCGATGTCGAGACCGGAATCCGTTTCATCGAGCACGGCGAGGTGGGGATTCAGAAGCAATAGCTGAAGAATCTCGTTACGCTTCTTCTCACCGCCAGAGAAGCCTTCATTGACCCCACGTTTCAGAAATTCCGGGTTGAGATCCAGTGTCTTGGCGATGCTGCGAACCTGCTTCATGAACTCCACGGTGTTCGCTGGCTGGTTACCTCTTGCGGCGGCGATGTTATCCAGCGCCGCTTTGAGGAATTCCATGTTGCTCACGCCGGGAATTTCTACCGGATATTGAAACGCCAGGAACACGCCTCGCTGAGCTCGCACTTCTGGTTTGACGTCGTTCAGTAGCTCACCGTCTAAAAAGATCTCACCGGATTCAATTTCGTAGCCCGGCTTACCGGCCAAAACTGAGGCGAGGGTGCTTTTGCCGGAACCGTTGGGCCCCATGATGGCGTGCACCGAGCCTTTCTCGACCGTGAGGTTCAATCCCTTCAAGATCAATTGATCGGCGACCCGTACGTGCAGGTCCTGGATTTCGAGCAGGTTCATCCCACGGCGCCTTCCAAACTGACCTCCAGCAGCTTTCCGGCTTCAACTGCAAACTCCATGGGTAGCTCTCGAAAGACGTCTTTGCAGAATCCGTTGACGATCATACTGACCGCCTTCTCGGGATCGATGCCCCTCTGCTGACAGAGAAACAGTTGATCATCGCTGACTTTCGAGGTGGTGGCTTCATGTTCGATGATGGCGTTCGGGTTCATGTTTTCGATGTAAGGGAAAGTGTGAGCGCCAGACTCGCTGCCGATCAGTAACGAGTCACACTGGGTATAATTTCTGGCGCCATGGGCTGCTGGAGAGGTCCTGACCAGACCTCGGTAACTGTTCTGACTCTTTCCTGCGCTGATACCTTTGGAGATGATGGTGCTGCGGGTATTGCGACCGAGGTGAATCATCTTGGTGCCGGTATCAGCCTGTTGGTAGTTGTTGGTCAGCGCGACGGAGTAAAACTCTCCTACACTGTCATCTCCACGCAATACCACACTCGGGTACTTCCATGTGATGGCGGACCCGGTTTCCACCTGAGTCCAGGAAATTTTTGAGCGGGCTCCTCTGCAGGCACCGCGTTTGGTGACGAAGTTGTAGATGCCCCCTTTGCCGTTTTTATCGCCCGGATACCAGTTCTGTACCGTCGAGTATTTGATCTCAGCGTCCTCCAGCGCAATCAGTTCCACCACGGCGGCATGGAGCTGGTTTTCGTCCCGCATCGGTGCGGTACACCCTTCCAGATAGCTGACGTATGAGCCTTTCTCGGCAATGATCAACGTTCGTTCGAACTGGCCGGTATTCTGGGCGTTGATCCGGAAGTAAGTCGACAGCTCCATGGGGCAGCGAACACCCTGCGGTATATAGACGAAGGAGCCGTCGGAAAAAACGGCGGAATTCAATGCGGCGTAAAAGTTGTCTCGTTGTGGTACCACCGATCCCAGATACTTCTGTACCAGCTCGGGATGGCTTCTCACGGCTTCGGAGATTGGACAGAAAATCACTCCGGCTTCAGCGAGTTTGTCTTTGAACGTCGTGGTGATCGAAACGCTGTCGAATACCACATCGACCGCAACCGGTGTCTTTTTCTCGACACCGGCAAGCGTTTCCTGTTCGTGCAGCGGAATTCCGAGTTTTTCGTAGGTGCGTATCAACTCCGGGTCCACATCGTCGAGAGAGGCGGGGCCCTCACCGGCTTTTTTTGGCGCTGAGTAGTAGGAAATTGCTTCGAAGTCCACTTCTGGAAAGTGCACGTGGGCCCAGGTTGGCGGGGTCTGCTGGCGCCAATACTCATACGCCTTGATGCGCCAGTCGGTCAGCCAGCCCGGCTCGGACTTTTTTGCGGAGATAAAGCGTACCACCGATTCGTCGAGGCCCGGCGCAATGGTCTCGGAGTCCACGTCAGTGATGAAACCCGCGCTGTATTCCGATGGCACGAGGTCTTCTATGGCCACTCGATCGCCTCTGTGAGTTGAAGTAGGCGCATTGTACTCGCAGAGCCCGATTTAATACCAGACTAAACTAGTCAAGTATTACCCGATCGACCTGGCTCCTGATCTTTCAAACGCTTAAACTGCGGCGTTTTTGCGACCACCCAGGTAAGGATTTCCATGCCGCTATTGCAGCCTCTACCGGAAGAGAACATGTACCAGGCCTACGGTATTTATCTTCTGGAATCCAAACACCGATTGATCCGGCGGTTGAAAAAGGCTTATCAGCCTTCGGTGCACGGGCACAAGACATGGAGTTCGAGTTTTCTGCTGATGGACTATCTGCAGCACGAGCCATTGAAGAAAAAGTCCAGGATTCTGGAGGTCGGCTGTGGCTGGGGTCCAGGTGCCGTATTCTGTGCCCATCAGTTCAAGGCGAAGGTGACAGGGCTCGACATCGACAGGGAGGTATTCCCGTTTCTGGATGTATTGGCGGAACTCAACGAAGTGAAGATTTCACCGATGGTTCGACGTTTCGAATCGCTCAAAGGCAAAGAACTGGGTAAATTTGATTGCATCGTCGGATCGGATATCTGTTTCTGGGACAGCCTGGTGAAGGCGCTGTCGCAAATGATCGATAGAGCGATGAACAATGGTGTGAAACGCATCATCATTACCGATCCGGGCCGACCTACATTCTACGAGCTATGTGATCTGCTCCGTAAAAAGCACACCGTCGAACTCTTCGAATGGTACGCCACCGAGCCACGGCATGTGACCGGTGAGGTGGTGGAGATTCGCCCGGCTGTTCAGGGTTAGCTGTCTAACAGAAAGCTCTTGAGCTGATTTGAAAGGCTGCCGCAGGCCGAGTTCTGAACTCGGGCAAGCAGTGGTACCGGCACAACGACCGCTGGTATGTAGCTGGTACCGATGGCGTCGGTACTGATTTTACCCACCGCGTTGCCATTGCGGACGTCCCAGACCGTCGCCTCATAGGATGAATCGTTTTCCCAGGTGAGAAAACCGAAACAACCGGCACCCGCCGTGGTAACGGTGCAGGTCATGGAACCGGCAGAATCTGTGCGGACGGTCGACCCATCGATCCAGATCAGATAACGCAGGCCAAGTTCCTGCAGCCGCGTCGCCAACACCGGGGTGGACATGAGTTCTGGCAGGTCGGCGGTATTGGCAGGAGCGGTACGAGGCTCAAACCAGGGGAACAGCGCATCGCGAAATTCGAGTTCGCTGATGACATTCATACTGTTGCCGCCGCGCCCCATGCGCTCGCTGACACAACCTACGAAATTCATCTCGGTCTCATCGCTGGTAGGACGGCTTTTGCGGCCGAGCACGACAATGGAATCGCTGCTGTCAATGCCGGTAGCCGCTTCCCTGACCTGCTGTACGGT
>QIDL01000442.1 GCA_003228415.1 Gammaproteobacteria bacterium
TTCCACGCTCAAGTAAGGTTCTCGGAGATGGTGGAGAATGCCCTGGGCGACTCTTCCCCGTGCGACTCTTCAATGGACGGTGAACTCGATGATGGCTTCTCTCACAGATTTACATTTCCTGCTGCACGATGTGCTCGATTATGAAGGCCACTATGCGAAGCTGGATCTCAGCGATGTACCCGACAGACCGCTACTCGATGCGATTATCGAGGAGGCCGCTCGATTCTGTGAGGGGGAACTGGCCCCGATCAATCGGGTCGGCGATGAGCAGGGGTGCACGCTGAAAGACGGTGAGGTCACCACGCCAGCCGGGTTCAAAGAAGCGTATGCCAAGTACATCGAAGGGGGCTGGGCCGGCCTGAGCGGCGATGTCGCCTATGGCGGCCAGGGTCTGCCGGATAGCGTGAGTCTGATGGTCCAAGACCTGATGAGCTGCGCCAATATGGCCTGGACCATGTACATGGGACTGTCCCACGGTGTGGTCGAAGCGTTGGAACATCATGGCAGCGAAACCCAGAAACAGCAGTTCCTGCCAAAGCTGTTGACCGGCGAGTGGACCGGTACCATGTGCCTGACCGAGTCCCACGCCGGCTCCGATGTCGGGCTGTTGCGCACCAAGGCCGAGCCGCTGGCGGACGGAGCCCATGCCATCACCGGCACCAAGATATTTATTTCGGCAGGGGATCACGATCTCGCGGAAAATATCCTCCACCTGGTGCTGGCAAGAGTGGTCGATGCTCCGTCCGGGACCAAAGGAATCAGTATGTTCGTGGTGCCGAAGTTCGATCTCGACGGGTCGCGCAACGGTGTGGTCTGCGGCACTGTTGAAGAGAAAATGGGCATTCACGGAAATGCAACCTGTACGTTGCACTTCGAATCCGCGCGCGGCTATCTGGTTGGCGAACAAGGTCACGGCATGCCGAACATGTTCACCATGATGAATGCTGCGCGGCTGGTAGTGGGCCTGCAGGCCATCAGTCAGGCTCACACGGGATTGCAGCTGTCGCTGGAGTATGCCCACGAACGTCAACAGATGCGCTCACTCACCGGACCGAAAGCCCCCGACCAGCCGGCCGACCCGATCATCGTCCATCCCGACATACGGCGCCTGCTGCTCACCCAGCGTGCGATCGTCGATGGTGGCCGAATGCTGATTTTCTATGGGGGCCAGATCGCCGACCAGGCTACTCATCTCGATGGTCAGGCCCAGGCGGATGCGCAACAACTCATTGATTTTCTTACGCCTGTCATCAAGGGATTTCTGACCGAACTCGGCTTCGAATCGGTCAACCATGCGATGCAGGTCTTCGGCGGGCATGGCTACATCAGCGAAACCGGTGTGGAGCAGACTGTTCGGGACGCCCGCATCACCACGATCTATGAAGGCACCACGGGTATTCAGGGCCTCGATCTGCTCGGCCGCAAAATACTGCAGACACAAGGGGCCGGATTATTGCTGTTTCTGGCTCAGATCGACGAGCTCGCCAGGGAACTCAACGAAGATGCGCAGCTCGCCGGTCTTGGCAAGGAGCTGGCCCGCTGCAGCGCCGAGTGGGGTGCGCTGGCCAAGGACCTTGGTGGCAAGGCGCTTGAAAATCTGGATGAACTCGGCGCGGCCGCGGTCGACTTTCTCTTTTACAGCGGCTATTTGACCCTGGCGTTCTGCTGGGGCCGAATCGCTCAAACGGCAGCGCGGCAGCTGGCCGGAAAGCGGCCCGACGAAAAGTTCGATGCGGACTTTCTGGAGGGTAAGCTGGCGGCCGCACAGTTCTATTTCGCGCGTATCCTGCCAAGGGCGGTAGCGCACAAAATGGCCATTGAAGCCGGAGCGGACACTTTGATGAATCCCAGTGCTCGTGCGTTGGGACCCTGGTAATCGATTCGACGATCGGGAACACTCATGCTGGAATACCGACCACCGGAGCAGGATTTCGAATTCCTGCTGTTCGAACTTTTCAAAGTCCAGGAACAATGGGCCGACATCCCTGCGTTTGCCGATATCAGTGAGGATATAACTCGTGCGGTGTTGAGCGAAGGCGGGCGCATGGCTGCAGAAGTCATGGCGCCGCTCAATCAATCCGGAGACGAAGAGGGTTGCACCTGGCTTGATGGCGAAGTTTCCACGCCACCAGGATTCAAAGCCGCTTATGATGAAATTGCCGGCGGGGGTTGGCTGGGCTTGTCGGGAAATCCCGACTATGAAGGGCAGGGCATGCCGAAACTGCTTGGTTGTCTGCTCGAGGAGATGTTCTGGGGCGCCAACAGCAGCCTTTATCTGTATGGCACCCTCACAACCGGTGCCTCCATCTGCATCGACAATCACGGCACCGAGCAACAGAAAGCGACCTATCTGCCGAAGCTGTACAGCGGCCAGTGGTCGGGCGCCATGGGCTTGACCGAGTCTCATGCGGGCACGGATCTGGGCATTATTCGCTCCAGGGCGGTACCTGCCGCCGATGGCGGCTATCGGATCAGCGGTACCAAAATCTTCATCACCAGTGGAGAGCACGATCTCACGGAGAATGTCGTGCATCTGGTGCTGGCCAAGCTTCCCGATGCACCGGCCGGTTCCAAGGGCATCTCGCTGTTCATCGTGCCGAAATTTCTGGTCGATGAGCAAGGGAAGGTTGGCGAGCGCAACGGAGTCGTCAGTGGCTCTCTCGAACACAAGATGGGTATTCGCGGCAGCGCTACGTCGGTGATGAACTTCGACGAAGCTCAGGGCTTCATCATTGGCGAACCCAACCGGGGTCTCGCCTGCATGTTCACCATGATGAATTACGAACGGCTGTCGGTAGGCCTGCAGGGCCTGGGTGCTGGCGAGCTTGCCTATCAGCAGGCAGTGCGCTACGCGCGCGAGCGCCTCCAGGGGCGATCGCCCACCGGGCCGAAAAACCCGGATCGGGATGCCGATTCGCTGTTGGTGCATCCGGATGTCCGCCGCATGTTGCTGACCATCAGGGCGCTTACCGAAGGTGGACGAGCCTTTGCCATGTTTGTTGGTATGCAGCTTGATCTTGGGAAGTATACGGGGGACGAACAGGCGGCACGGTTTTCCGAACTGCTTACCCCGATCGCCAAGGCGTTTCTATCCGACCGCGGCTTCGAATGTGCGGTTATGGCACAGCAGGTGTTCGGTGGCCATGGCTACATCAGGGAGTGGGGGGTAGAGCAGATCGTACGCGACACACGGATCGCTCAGATTTACGAAGGGACAAACGGTGTGCAGGCCCTGGATCTCGTGGGTCGAAAAGTGCTGCGCGATGGCGGCGCCACTTTGCAGGAGCTCTTCGATGGCTTCGATCTCAGTACCATCGACACCTGTTATCGGGAACCTCTCGAGAAAGCGTTCGCCGGGGTCATCGCCGCGACCGAACACATTGTTTCCCGGTCCGCCGTCGACCCGGCATTGGCCGGGGCGATATCGACCGATTACCTGGAGTTGGTGGGCTACACGTTGTATGGCTGGTTCTGGGCTCGCATGGCAAGGGTGGCTGGCGAGGATGCCTATGGATGTGCAAAACAGGATTGCGCCCGCTTCTATTTTGCCCGTCTGTTGCCGAAGGTCCTGGGGCTCGAAGCGAGCGTGATATCAGAGTCTGCGTGCGTCATGGCGCTGGCCGACGAAGCGTTCTAGTTTCTCTTATTTGACTCGACTCTACTCGACTCTACTCGACCGGAAAGCCGGAAACAGGACAGGGATGCTCTGCACGTGTCGTGTCACAAACCCCGATACTGCGCAGGTAGATCGACCACGCGGCAACTACCGTTTCGGACAACGGCGCAACCCCTTTATCCAGCGGTGCTCCCTGCCTGGCGCGGGTGATTGTGTAGAAATAGTCGTTGCCGCGAATCACTTTGATCATGCTCACTTCAGATTTTTTCGTTTCCTTGTTTCTTGGACAGATCAGTAGATGTACCGATGTGGGGTAGCCGTTCTCGAAACCGCTGAACGTGCCGAACCCTTCGAAGTCGGCGCAGGCGCGTTCCTTGTCGCCGCTGATGAGATCGATGAATTCGATGGGGTCGGGCAAAGGCTGGCTGG
>QIDL01000051.1 GCA_003228415.1 Gammaproteobacteria bacterium
CGGTACACGTGCCGGAATCAACATGACGAACGGCGACGCCGCACTCGATCTGTCGACCATGCCTGCGGTAATTTTTACCGACCCGCAGGTGGCAACCGTCGGCCTGTCAGAAGCAGAAGCCGCACGTGCTGGTTTCCACACCGATAGTCGTAGACTGGACCTCGAGAACGTACCCCGGGCGCTGGCGAACTTCGAGACCCGAGGCTTCGTCAAACTCATCATAGATTCCGACAACGATCGATTGATCGGTGCCCAGATTCTGGCCGCGGAAGCCGGAGAGATGATCCAGACCGCGGCGCTGGCGATTCGGCATCGAATGACGGTACAGGAGCTTGCGGATCAACTATTCCCATACCTGACGATGGTGGAAGGGTTGAAACTGTGTGCACAGACGTTTTTCAAAGACGTGAAGCAATTGTCGTGTTGCGCGGGATGATCGACTCGGAGAACTGAACTCTTGCCCTCAAGGAGAAATCGAGATGCGCCAATCTGACCCACTCGAGTTGCTCGACCCCGGATCTCTGGCAAGACCGGGTCCGCTCGGCCGTCTGGTTCGTTTCGCTTTGGGTGCTCTATGCCTCTTCGCGCTATGGGATATCGTGCAGCACGCAGAGACAACAATCACCCAACCCTTTTCGTCACTCGACAACCTCGCGCTGCTCATACTCGCACCACTGTGCATCTTCAACTATGTGGTGAACATCGGCTTCTCAAAAAGTTGGGGATTCCGACCGTTGGCTGTTTCCCTGGCTATTCTCGCACTTGCGGCCGGTATCGCACTACTGATATCGGGAAGCTTCGATCACCCGATCTTCGGCGTTCCGCTGATCCTCTGGCTCGGATATTTCTACGGCCATCTGGGAATTGCATTTATCTTATCGGCAGTTATCGCCACGCCCGGATGCGAGATGCGATCCATCCCGGAATTGATCGGACGAGCAAGTGGTAAAGCGAGCGAAGAGCACCATTGCCCGGCAGCATTCATCGGTAAAATCGATGAGTGGGAACTCAAGCGGCTCAACCGCGCAAGCTGAAGGTAATGTCGAGCACATTGGCTCTTCATACCTTCATACCAGGAGATGCGCAAAGCAGGCAGGGCGAGCGCGATAAGCTCCCGAAGCGCTCGGACAGGTCGAACCAGTCATCAAGCCGTTGCGGTGTTCCCTCCGTCAGTGGCGGGGAAGGTACTGTATCTGCAATTCCTCGACGTCTCCGCCGTCAGTCGTATCACGTTGCGTCAGTTTAGTGAGCATTAACTCCCGGTAGGTTTCGTATCTGGCCATCTGCGCCAGAGAAAGAAAACTACTCATCTGCAAATCCATTTCCCTGGTCAGCGACTGGCGTTTCTTTTCAATCTTCCTTTCCAGATGAGTGGCGTTGTTGCCGCGCATGATGTTCAAGACGCTCGAACGGTAGTCCTGGACAAAAGTCGCCACGGTCTGGCGAAACTGCGGACGCTGATCTTCGGTCATGCCGATGTTTACGGCCGCCATTACGATCTCTCGATCCTGGCGTGTGGGTATGCTTTCCTGACCGTAGGAACTGCCAACCACCATCAGAGCTGCCACAAGGAGAGATACTCCAATTTTATTCACAACGTCTCCCCACGTCTCCCGCTGCCGGTTAGTTAGCCGGGTACCCATTTTGCGGACTGGTGCCTCAGTACAGAGGCCGGATCTGCCAGATGAAAATCACGACTGGAAACAGCGCGCGATTACTATTTCTGCTTCCAGCCACCGTCGGTCAATATCCAGCCGCCCGTTTGCGTCCGTTCTATCGCTTTCTGCCCTGCACGCGCCTGTACCTGCTCCAACTCCAATGCATTGGCCTTGGCGATTTTCCGATATTGTTCCCGGCGCTTGTTGTTGATGGTTTTGACGAGCGCAACGACATCGTCCGGCGCAGGCTTTTGAACCAGGCCCAGATAACCGTCCGCGCGTTCGCCGATAAGTCCATCACGCTTGGCCTGATCCAGGCCTGCCGCGACTACCGTGCCGGATACCAACAAGGCAAGAACTAACAGTATTGGGTGAACAATTTGTTTCATGACTAAAAAAGATCGCTTTCATCGCTGAACAGGTTATCGAGATCCTTATCAACCTTGACCAGGATCTCGTGCTTTATGTTCACATTGAGATTGATGGTGATGGGTTCGTCGGTGGCCACCTTGATGGTGGGTGTGCAACCAACCGCCAGGACAATACCCAGCAGCAACATCGCTGTCAGCAGACTACGCACGCGCTTCCTCACATTCTCAAGTCCATGTCTTCTCGATCAGGAGAAAATAACCTCACCGAACCCTACGGGCAATCATTGGAGGGCTTTTTTCTCAATCCGTTCCGTATACGAGTCTTCCATGCGGAGAGATTCGAGTAAAACCGGAATGTTTTCGGAGATATTCAGATTGTAGTCAATCAGCCTGCCGCTTTCGACATCGGGGTTGCTGCCCTTGAGGTGCACACCGAGCACCAGATCGCCGTTTGCACGGTAATTCACGTCCGCTTCCAGTCTGCTGTAACGAAAATTGCCTAACGCCCTCAGTGCAAAGTCGAGACCAGGCTGGGTGATGGCACTGGCGAGGTTTTCAGCCAGGAACACGGTGCCCCCCGGTTCCCGAGCGAAAATTCGACCGCCACTGACGGTAATACCGTCCGCGTTGAACGAAACCGGCAAGGTACCGTCCAGTCGTCCATTGCCCGTGATGTCTTCGCCCTCCAATGCCAGTAGTTCGGCAAAATCCAGATCGATGAGCAGGACCTCGGTGGCCGCTTCCGCAAGTTCAAAGTCGTATTCGAACGGGCTCATCCGCCCCGTACCACCCAGAAGCCGGGCACTGACATCGTGGATCCTGACGCTCGACAACGAACCAGACAGGCTGGCGGTGATGTCGGTCAGAGGAAATCCAACATCGACACGGCTTACAGAAATGGTTGAGGGCTCGATGGCCCACTCTGCCTGAGTCGAGGAGACTTTGACCCGTGCGGAAATACCTTCGAGAGAATAATCTCCATAACGCCCTTCACCCTCATCCAGCATCAGCTCTGCGTCCGCATGCAGATCGCCCGGTGACTGCCAGCGCATTTCAAGGTTGAGGCTCAACCTGCCGGAGTCCAGATCGTAGGGCTCTTCCCATGGCGCCAGTGTCGACGAGAACAGAGGTTCATCGAACGCAAAGCCGCCATGGACCGACAAGGTGCCCGCACCTTTACCGATCTCGTAGGCGACCACAACCGGAACAGGTCCCAGCATGCCGCTGCTCACATCGATATCCGCGGTGAATTTATCATCGGAAACGGCAAAGCCACCGGTCAGATCGACCGGTAACGCAACAGCTTGTGAATCGACATTCCCAACAAACCCGATCTCTCCAAGATAGTCGCCTGACGCAGCGGGTGCTGCTCGCAGCGTGCCGGACAGCTCTCCTTCGATCCCGGCATCTTGCGCCGTCGCCTGCAGTTGAGTGGTCAGCTCGATAAGAAGTTCAGGCTGGTACGCGATGTTCAGGCTTTGCAGCAGGAATTGAGCCTGCAGGTCGTTGCCGCTCAGCTCGACTGTGATCCCGGCACCCGTTTGCAATCCTTGCAGATCCATACGGACCACCTGGTTCACCGGCAACGTGATTTGCCCCTGCAGGTCGCCCGACTTGAGATCAGCGTGACCGCCAACTTCTGCTCGAAGCATCCCACGCTCGAGCCGAGCGTTCCCTTTGAGCGCGCGTAATACCAGATCACCGTCGGCGGATGTCCAACTGAATTCGAACGGTCCCGCTGCTGAAACCGACGACCAATCCGGCAGCTTCTCGACCGGCCAGGGCAGGCTCGAAGAAATCCGTCCCGCTGCCCGCCCGGTTCCAGCCGGAATTTCAGCCAGCTCACTGACGAATTCAAACGCATAGCCTTCGAGTGAATAATGCACCTCGATATCCAGCCTGCCCTGAGCAATGGTGGAGTGCAGCCGGAGATAAGATGGCCCATCGGTGTTCGCCTCGGAGATTTCCGCGTTGATCCGACCAGCGGCCGACAGCCGGGC
>QIDL01000069.1 GCA_003228415.1 Gammaproteobacteria bacterium
CTGCTGGCGAATATCCACCTGCTGTTTATTCAGCGCCAGTTCTTTTTCCAACGATTTGGTCTGATTGATCTGCCGCTCGAGTTCCCTTTCGCGCTGCTGGATCCGCGCCTCGGCCAGCTCGAGATCACTGCGGTGACTTTTAATTTGAGCCTCCAGCAACATCCTCTGACGCAGGACCAGTTCCGGATAGGTAGCGGAATAGCGGCTGAAATCGGGAGCGCGTTTCTCGATCAGAGCAAACAGGCGTTCACTCTCCAGCCTGGCCGTGGCCCGGCGCACCTGCATCTGCTCAAGTTCCGAGCGCGAGGCCGGCGGTGCAAACCGCAGCAGGACCTGACCCGCTTTCACCCGATCACCGTTGCGTACAAAGATCTTCTCGACGATACCGCCTTCGAGGTGCTCGACACTGTGAATCAATCCGGCCGGCACCACCTCGCCACGGGTGGCGGCAGTCTCATTAATTTCAGTTCGTGACGACCACACGCCGAGGGCCAGCATCAAGACCACCGTAAAGGCGATGGCGGCATTGATCACATGGGCGGGACCGCTTTCCTCCAACTGGATGGCCTGGTGAAGATAGCGGGCCCTGGCCTGTGCCTGGCCGGTGAGTCGCTGATCGCCGGCGACGGTATCTGATTGTTTCATTTTGCTCTCTCCAACAACAGGGCCACGGCCTCTTCCGGATCCCCGGCAAACACCACCATGCCTTGATCCAGAATCACGGCATGGTCGGCCAGACGGATGTGCGAGGGCCGGTGACTGACCATAATCACAGTCCTTTCACCGTGCATGCGCTTGATTTGCTCGATAATCCTGCGGTCGCCCTCGGCATCCAATGAGGCGCCGGTTTCGTCCAGCAATACGATGCTGGCGGGATTCACCAGCGCGCGAGCCAGGGACAAGGCCCGCAGGAAGCCGGGCGGCAAGTGTTCCGTGGAGCTGTCACCGATACGGGTATCGAAACCGTTTTCAAGGGCCAGGATGTGTTCCAGAATGCCGGCCAGGCGCGCGGCCCGAACCAAGTCCTCGTCCGTAGCCAGCATGTTGTTGAGGCGCAGATTCTGGGCAATGGAGCCGTGGAACATCTGCAGTTCCTGGGGCACATAGGCAATGGCCCGGCGCAGATCCATGGCATTCAACTGGCGTATATCGACACCATCGATGGCCACGGATCCGCCTTGGGAACGGTACATGCCGGCAATGAGTTTAAGTGTGGTGGATTTACCGGCCCCGGTATCGCCGAGGATGGCCAGGGTCTGGCCTGGCTTGACGCTGAACGAAACACCCATCAGCGACGGATCCTGATCCGGACCGTAGCGAAAGCTGACGCGGTCGAGGCTTATTGAGCCCTTCACAGCCGCGAGCATGAGCCCGGATTCGTTACCGTCACTCTCCACCTGCAAGGCCATAAGCTGGTTGATCTGACGGATCGCGCGCGCCATCTGCTGGAATTTGAAAAAAGACAGAAACAACCCCTGCAAAGGTGACAACACCCGCCACAGCAGCGCCATGGTCGCGATCAGCGCACCAATGCTTAAGTCCCCCGCGATCACCCCGAGCGTACCGAAGGTAATGGTCATCAGCGCGGCAATCGCCGTCAGCGCCTGGGCGACGGTGTTGAGAATGCCGTTGGCAACATAGGTCTGGTAATTGGCCAGGATGGCCTCGCCGGAAAACTCCCGGAAACGTTGCCACCAGACGCTCTCGCCGCCAATGGCCTTGATCTCCCGGCGGCCGGCCACGGTCTGCATCAGCATGCGGTGCTTATCTGTGTTTGCCTTGCCGGAACGATGCACCTTGACGGCGAGATGCGGCAGCCACAGCAGGCCGAAGAGTACGTAACCGACAATGGCCAGCATGGGAATTACGGCGATGGGCCCGGCGATCGCCCCCATCACCAGCAGAAACATCACCACAAAGGGTAACTCAAGAGCGATCGAGGCATTCTGCCCGGTAAAGAAATCGCGCACCGAATCGAATTGTTTGAGTCTCGATAATTGCGCCGTCACGGTGGAGCGCTCGGTGTACATGGGTGGCAGGTAAATCAGTTGCCTGAAGGTTTCAGCACCGATTAGATAGTCCAGACGACCGGCAATGACACCAAGGATCCGGGCGCGTAAAAAGCGCATGACCAGATCGGTCAGAATCAGGATGCCGACCCCGGCAAGTAGATAGGGCAATGCATCCATGGATTGGGCGCCAATCACTTTGTCGTACACGATCATGATAAAGATCGGCACCGACAAGGCCACGAAATTAATCAAAAATGTCATGGCCAGCAGGTGAATGATCAGCCCCCGGAAGCGTTGCAGCAGACCTGTGAACCAGGCCTGGCGCGACGGATCCGCGGTGCCGGATCCGTGGGACGACTTGGTATCGGTCAACAGGTAGGCCATGCCCTTGATGGGGGCGGGTTTCTCAATCCGGGTTATATTCCCGCTGGCGTCATAATATTCGATCGCGTCTCCGTGGCGCCGGATCAGAACCCGCAGATCCCTTTCTCCGCGGCTGAACAGGCAGGGAAACAATTCTTCCCTGATTTGATCGAGGCGCATCTCATGCACCTCACTTTCATAACCCAGCGAGACCAGAATGTTGCGCAGATCCACCAATTCCAGACGCGCCGAAAAATGCGGCAGGGCCTCGATCAACTCCCGGGAAAACGACTTCCAACCGAGGGCCTGCAACAGGGGCACCAGACAGGCGGCATAGGGGGAGATGGATTTGAACTTTTCCAGATCCCCCTCGCGCAGGGCCGCGGCCAGTCGCTCGGAACACAAATCGGCCCCGAAGCGGTGCAACTCAACACTTGCCGTGGCGGCCATCAGCGAACCTCCAGAACTTGGGCCGGGACTGGAAGACCGCGCGCCGCCGGCGATCGTGCTCCGGCAGGCGGGGTTCGAGGTTGTTCGGTGAAGCGCCGCACCTGTTCGTTCTGCAGGTGCAGCTTGCCATCGGCGAGAACGTAATGGCGGTCACAGAGGCGTTGAAAGGTCGGCCGGTGAGTCACCATGACCAGCGTCCGGTTGCCTTTCAGGCGTTCAATCAGTCGCAGCAGACGGTTGTCATTGCGAATATCGAAATTGGCATTGGCGTCATCGAACAGAATCACACTGGGGTGCCCGACCAGTGAGCGGACCATGACAATCTTCTGGCGCACACCCTCAGAGAGGGTATCGACCACCGAGCCACCGACCTGGGTGTCCAGACCATTGGGCAAGCGGGAGATGATCTCATCAAGACCCAGCAGATGGGCCAGTTCCATGGCCTGAACTTTGGCCTCACCTGCCCGGTACAGGGTCATGTTTTCCAGGATGGTGCCTTCGAACAGGATACCCCGCTGAGGCACGATGCCGATATGGGATCGCAGGCTCTCAATGTCATAGTCAGTGACTGAATAATCATCCAGTCGAATCTGTCCCGTGACCGGATTGATGAAGGCCGCCAGCAAGCCGATCAGGGTGGACTTACCGGCTCCGTTGCTACCGGATATGGCGATGCTTTCACCGGGTTCGATGACCAGTGAGATCTGATCCAGCAGCTTTCGATCCTCGCCCGGGTAGTTAAAACTGACCGCGGCCAGCTCAATCCTGCCGCGCAGACCCTGGGCCGGGCAATAGCTGCCATCGTGCTCCCGGGCGATGTCGAAAAACTCTCGAATCTTATCCTTGGCCAGGCGGATGGACTGGATTTGTGTCCACAGTCCCATGGCGCTCAAGCCGGGCTGCAGAACCCGGCTGGAAAGCATGGTGCCGGCCGCCAGGGCGCCGATGCTTAGATCGCCGAAGACCACGTAGTAACTGCCGAAGCCGACGAATGACACCACCGAAAGCTGGGCGAAAGTGGCGCCGAGACCCTGCACAACGCTGCTGATGCGGCTCAATTCATAAACGCTTTCCGCTGACTGGCGCTGCAGTCGTTCGTAGCGGCGTAACATCAGAGCTTCCATGGCCATGGACTTGATGGTGTGGATCCCCTGCAGGCTTTCGATGAGAAAATTCTGGCGGTGATCTTCCATTCGA
>QIDL01000070.1 GCA_003228415.1 Gammaproteobacteria bacterium
GCCAACCCTCAATCATCCGCCGCGAGGGCAGAATCACAGGCGAGTTCGCGATGGCGCTGGAAAAAGTTACCACCGCTTACGTTGAGTTCTCTGTCGTCGGCGACACCAGCCACCCGAACGCACGAGCACTCTTTGATGCCGGCAAGGTCGTCTTCGAACCAAGGAAACTTTTACACTTCGAAGCACCCGGACGTTATCCGGCACGCGACAAACCCGCCATGTATATCTGCAACCCCGACATGTGCTCCATCCCGATCGAAGATCCAGCCAAAGTCGCAAAACACGCGGCTGCATTTCACGGTCCGGCCGCAGGCTTATGAGTTTGACACCATTGCCGTCGTAATCGCCCGTCAGGACGGGCTCCAACACACCGGTCTTGCGTTCGTGGGACAGGAGTAATATGACGCCTTTTGCAAAACAGCAGACCCGGAGTTCTTCTATACTTCTGCGTATCACGAGAAGAGGAAAATTTCGCTATGAGCAATTTTCGACAGGGATTACCGCAACTATCCGGCGACCTGTACCTGACGGATGCCGGCATCGAGACCGATCTGATTTTCAACCATGGAATAGAGATTCGGGAGTTCGCAGCACACACGCTCTTGCCGGACGAAGCGGGGCGGGAAGCGCTTGCCAACTATCTTCGCGGCTACCTGTCGCTTGCCAAGGAATACGATGCGGGACTGGTACTGGATAGCCAGACCTGGAAAGCGCATATGCACTGGGCAGGCGATCTCGGTGCCAGCGAACAGGAATTACACGAGGCGAACAAGGACGCCATCGCTTTAATCGCAGAATTGCGAGATGAGTTCGCGAATAACAGCAAGCCCATCGTCCTGAACGGCGTCATCGGTCCCCGCGGCGACGCTTACGCACCCGAAGCCGCAGTCGCTGCAGGCGAGTCAGAGGCATACCACGCCAGGCAAATAAACTGGCTCGCCGAGACCGAAGTCGACATGATCACTGCTTTGACATTCACTCAGTCCGATGAGGCCATTGGCGTCGTGCGTGCCGCAAAGTCTGCCGATCTTCCCGTCGTCATCTCATTCACTGTGGAAACGGACGGAAAATTACCGACCGGGCAACCACTCGATGAAGCGATTCGTGCTGTCGATGATGCGACCGAATCGTATGCTGCATATTTCATGGTGAACTGCGCTCATCCCGATCACTTCTTCCATGTTCTCGGCGATGAAGACTGGGCAAGAAGAATTCACGGCCTCCGTTGTAACGCATCCCGCCTCAGCCATGCCGAACTGGACGAATGCGAAGAGTTGGATGATGGCGACCCACAAGAGCTCGCCGGTCAATACAAGTCGATTACTAAAACCATGCCCTGGCTGAATGTATTCGGCGGCTGCTGTGGATCCGATCTCAGGCACGTGAGCAAAATTGCCGCTGCCGTCAGCGACCGATAATCGGTCTGTACCCGGCATCTCTGACCAACGCCGCCCGGCCTGGCGCCGATGGCGCTGCGTTGATTCAAGGATCGGCAGGCATCTCCGAGACTAGCAACGTGCCGCCACTAATGGATGCAGCGTTTTTTCAGTGGCTCCCCGCGCGGCGGCAGCTCCCTCGTAACTCTGCGAGGAAGTGATCATGTTCGCCGAGCAAGCGGCCATACCCGGCCTCGGACGAACCAGCTTTCGCACGCAGCAGTTTTCTCATCGATCTTTTCGCGTCTGCCGGCCAGGCTGCCGGTTTTGTCGCTGCGACAATCGGCGCAAGCCGCTGGTACGCAAGTTGTTCGGACCTTGACCAGGTAGCAAGGGACCGCAGGCCCAGGTCGTGCGCAACGTTCATAGCGACCCTCTCGGCCGAGTCCGCACGCGTCGAACCACCTGCGGCGGCGAGCTCTCTGGTCGCAAGCATCGAGCTTGTCTCGAGCCAACGCTCTTCGAACAGATCACCAGCACGGGCGCCGGGCAATACCAGGTGCATGTCACAACTGGCCAGGTGGCGTAGCGTGGAGAGGTCGCTCCGATAACTCTTGTCGCGGCGTATCCGCGCAGATTCTCGCTGCGCCAGCTTTCGAACTGCAGGCAAAACCGGCCGGTAGCCGAGTCGATAGTAGAACCAGAATGCGCCGCTCTTGAGCGCTTCGCTATTCTCGCTGCCGAACTGGTAGGCGTTGGCGATGAATCGCTTGCAGCCGACGAGATGATGATACATACGCATGACCTGGATCCACAAAAACGATGCCTCGCTGCCCCGATACTCGTCGAATATGTTGATGCCGGTGTTGACCTGGCGGAACAGGGAGCTTGCACCACCGTAGCCGACTGGCACTCCGTTCGACAGGATCAAATAGCCCATCGTGCATTCGAGCGGATAGCGATATCTCTGTTGCAGTCCGAACACCGCAATCGAGACGCCTTCACCGACATCCGCCAGATAAACCTCCTTGGGATTAGCGTGGTTGAAGTGATTGGTCTCACGATGCCTCACCGCCAGTGAGGCCATTGCGACATCGATCAACCTCGAGCCGGCGCGCACTGACAGCCTCCTCAGCGAATCGATCGGACGCATGATTTCCCTTTTCACGGTACGAACCCGCTTGCGCATGCCGCGCCCGCGGGCCTGTATTGCTCGAACCGGCATCGTATTCTGCGATTTGGATAAGGCAGCACCGCGCAGATCCCAGACGAGTGGCAGGTCTGCAGCGTTGTACAACTCAGACCAGATCGAAACGAAGTGCTCCTGTCGTAACTGGGCGAGAAGCCAGTCGAAATCCGTACCATCGCTGCTTGCAGCAGCCAGATCAATCCATTCCTTGCTGCTCACGAAGCCGCTGTCGAAGTAGTCGTCCTCGGATGGCAGCAGCAGATGCACCAGGAGCTCATCAAGCCGGGATGTATCAAGCATCTCGCTCCAGTCAATCGAAACAGCGCCGGCAACACGCCGCCTCATCCAGCTTGCAACATCGAAGGAAAATGAATAGTGGATTGGCGTGCCGACAATGCCGCTATCCCAAAGCCCTGACCGCGCAGCGACGCCAAGCCGAGACACCCGCTCTTCGAAAGAAGCAAGCTGAGACCGTGCTTCCCGATAGTGCGCAAGCGTATCCGGGAATGCCCGAATGAAACACAAAGCAGTGTGGAGACGCTCAAGCCCGGGACACCTTCGAATCTCGATGTCATTCAATAGTCGGAGCAGCTCCAGCTTCTCAAGAGACGCGGCATTATCGAAGCGATTGCGGATGTTGAACAGGCGATTGATGCTTTGCCGGCTTGTCCAACTGGAATTCATGGCAGAACAGATTCCTGGGTGAGATTCGGAGCGCAACTCGGTCGCCAGGGCAATGGCGGTGTTCGACAGTCGATCCTATGATAAGAGTCCTTGCAGACAATAGGTAATTGCCACAGCCCGATACCTTTCGTCGCTTTACTATTCTTCCCTGCTCTATCGGCTGCGGCTCTGCCGGTGCAGCCTGTTGCTGAATCGCTTGTGTGGTCCGCGGTGTGCCTGGTCGGGTTGGCGACGAAGCGGCTGTACTTGTCGCTCAGCACAAATTGATTCCCAGAATCATGCACTGGCTAAACGTCTTCGGTGGCTGCTGTGGATCAGAGTTGAGACACGTGACCCAGATTGCCGCTGCCGTTACCAGGACATACCAGAACAAACCACTTATGCAGGCAGCACGAAGGCGGACATGAACCGCTTTATCATGTCGTTCGACTCAGCTCCGCAGAGCTGATCCGGCGACTTCGGCCCTGTAAAAAGATCCCTGATGGTGCCATCGACGGTGACATCGGGCGCCGGTGTTTCACCGAGTCCCATATTGATCCGATGATCGTCGATCGCCATCCATGCCGCAAAATCTTCTGTCCTGAACTGAACACAGACGGATAGATCTCCGGCCCGCCTGACCTGAAACAGCGCCTTCAACGCCACGAGGTCCCAGTCGTCCTGATGATGAAATCCCTTCTGGTTATCCGGGCCATAGGCCAGGCCCCAGCGGACCAGCGCGAGCAGGGCGGGTTCCAGGGCCTTGCCACTCTCCGTCAATGCGTAGTGATGTT
>QIDL01000480.1 GCA_003228415.1 Gammaproteobacteria bacterium
AGAATTGATTTCCTAAACAGATTAATTCATGTGGTTGCAGTTGTTGTATATTGACTTTAATTTAACAACTGCTTATAATGTTACTCCCTTCTTTTTAGGGGGTTTTGTGATCTTTGAAAATTAAATAGCAATAAGAAGCGGGCGACAAGAGTTAATTCAATCAAGTATTAAAATTTTTTGTCAAACTTATATGAAGAGTTTGATCCTGGCTCAGAGCGAACGCTGGCGGCAGGCCTAACACATGCAAGTCGAGCGAGAAAATTCCTTCGGGAATGATTAAAGCGGCGGACGGGTGCGTACAACATGGATAACCTACCTTAAGGTCCGGGATAACCTCGGGAAACCGAAGCTAATACCGGATAAGACCACATTATCTGCGGATAAAGGGGTAAAAGTTTTTCGCCTTTTGATGGGTCCATGCTCCATCAGGTTGTTGGTGAGGTAAAAGCTCACCAAGCCGAAGACGGATAGCCGGCCTTAGCGGGTGATCGGCCACACGGGGACTGAGACACGGCCCCGACTCCTACGGGAGGCAGCAGTGGGGAATATTGGGCAATGGGCGAAAGCCTGACCCAGCCATGCCGCGTGAAGGATGAAGGCCTTTGGGTCGTAAACTTCTGTCAGGAGGGACGAGGGGACTTCGGTCTTGACGGTACCTCCAGAGGAAGCCCCGGCTAACTCCGTGCCAGCAGCCGCGGTAATACGGAGGGGGCGAGCGTTGCTCGGATTTACTGGGCGTAAAGGGTCCGCAGGCGGTTAAGTAAGTTAGATGTGAAAGCTCAAGGCTTAACCTTGAAACTGCATCTAAAACTGCTTGACTAGAGTCCAAGAGGGGTCGGCGGAATTCCCGGTGTAGCGGTGAAATGCGTAGATATCGGGAGGAACACCAGTGGCGAAGGCGGCCGACTGGCTTGGAACTGACGCTCAGGGACGAAAGCGTGGGTAGCGAACCGGATTAGATACCCGGGTAGTCCACGCCCTAAACGATGGATGCTAGGTGTGGGGATTTTATCTCCTTGCCGAAGCTAACGCATTAAGCATCCCGCCTGGGGAGTACGGTCGCAAGGCTGAAACTCAAAGGAATTGGCGGGGGCCCGCACAAGCGGTGGAGCACGTGGTTTAATTCGATGATAAGCGAAGAACCTTACCAGGACTTGACATGTTTACCTAAGCCGATGCGAAAGCATTTGGTGGTTTTGAGCTTGCTTAGAACGGTATTCACAGGTGCTGCATGGCTGTCGTCAGCTCGTGCCGTGAGGTGTCCGGTTAAGTCCGGTAACGAGCGCAACCCCTATTTTTAGTTGCCAGCATTTCGGATGGGCACTCTAAAGGGACTGCCGGTGACAAACCGGAGGAAGGTGGGGACGACGTCAAGTCAGCATGGCCCTTATGTCCTGGGCTACACACATGCTACAATGGCTAGTACAATGGGTTGCCAAATCGCAAGATGGAGCTAATCCCATCAAAGCTAGTCTCAGTTCGGATTGCAGGCTGCAACTCGCCTGCATGAAGCTGGAATCGCTAGTAATCGTGGATCAGCATTGCCACGGTGAATACGTTCCCGGGCCTTGCACACACCGCCCGTCACACCACGAAAGTCGGTTCTACCCGAAATGGCTGTGCTAACCTTCGGGAAGCAGGCTCCTAAGGTAGGGCTGGTAATTGGGGTGAAGTCGTAACAAGGTAGCCGTAGGGGAACCTGCGGCTGGATCACCTCCTTTTTAACGGAGAATTTCCTCGAATCCCCACTTCTTTTTTGCTATTCTAAAAGTATTATTGGGCGTTCTCAAGATACAACTTATCAGGGCCTATAGCTCAGTTGGTTAGAGCGCACCCCTGATAAGGGTGAGGTCGTTGGTTCGAATCCAACTAGGCCCACTAAATTTTCTGAACTATGCCCAAGCAGTACCAATGTAATGGGGGTGTAGCTCAGTTGGGAGAGCGCCTGCTTTGCAAGCAGGAGGTCGTCGGTTCGATCCCGGTCACCTCCATATATAAATTTTGACTTTTAGATCTTTGACAACTGAATATAATGCTGAGTAATTAAACGTGCCATTAGATATTTTTCAATTTTAAGGTGTTATCGAGGATTTTTATGCCTCGCAGATAAGATATGTAGGGCAGTAGGTGGATGCCTTGGCGACGGACGGCGATGAAGGACGTAGTAAGTTGCGATAAGCCTCGGGGAGCCGCTAAACTGGCTGTGATCCGGGGATTTCCGAATGGGAAAACCTGACCAAGCAAACCTTGGTCATATTATTGTGAATACATAGCAATAATAGGCAAACGAGGGGAAGTGAAACATCTCAGTACCCTCAGGAAAAGAAATCAAAAGAGATTCCCCTAGTAGCGGCGAGCGAAAGGGGAATAGCCCAAACCAGAGAGAACTTGTTCTTTCTGGGGTTGTGGGACCTTAACGTGGGACCTTACGAAGTAGTAGAATAGATTGGAAAGTCTGACCATAGAGAGTGATAGTCTCGTATACGAAACTTCAAGAGGCCCTAGAGGTATCCCGAGTACTCCGGAACACGAGAAATTTTGGAGGAATCTGGGTGGACCACCATCCAAGGCTAAATACGTGCCGTCGACCGATAGTGAACTAGTACCGTGAGGGAAAGGTGAAAAGAACCCCGATGAGGGGAGTGAAATAGAATCTGAAACCAACTGCCTGTAACCAGTGGAAGGGCTATGTCCTGAGCTTGCTCAGGAAACGCCTGACCGCGTGCCTTTTGCCTAATGAGCCGGCGAGTTATCCTCAGTGGCAAGATTAAGCCGATAGGTGTAGTCGTAGCGAAAGCGAGTCTGAATAGGGCGTTTAGTCACTGGGGATAGACCCGAAGCTAGTCGATCTATCCATGGCCAGGGTGAAGCAGAGAGAAAACCTTTGTGGAGGCCCGAACCGCTCAGGGGTGAAAACCTGTCGGATGAGCTGTGGATCGGAGTGAAAGGCTAATCAAGACTAGTGATAGCTGGTTCTCCCCGAAATATATTTAGGTATAGCCTCATATGATGACCAACGGAGGTAGAGCACTGGATGGGCTAGGGGGTCGAAAGATCTACCAAACCCAATCAAACTCCGAATGCCGTTGGGTTCAGTATGGGAGTCAGTCAGTGGGAGAGAAGTTCCATTGGCGAGAGGGAAACAACCCAGATCGTCAGCTAAGGCCCCCAAATCTAGACTAAGTGGTAAAGGATGTAAGTTCGCATAAACAGCCAGGAGGTAGACTTAGAAGCAGTCATCCTTGAAAGAAAGCGTAACAGCTCACTGGTCGACGCAAACTTGCGCCGAAAATGAATCGGGGCTCAAGTCTAGTGCCGAAGCTACGGGTTGTACTTAATGTACAGCGGTAGGGGAGCGTTCCCAACAGGTTGAAGGGCTACCGTAAGGAGGCCTGGACAGTTGGGAAGTGAGAATGCCGGCATGAGTAGCGATAAAAGTGGTGAGAATCCACTTCGCCGAAAACCCAAGGTTTCCTGGGCAAGGCTCGTCCTCCCAGGGTGAGTCGGGACCTAAGGCGAGGCCGAAAGGCGTAGTCGATGGAAAACGGGTTAATATTCCCGTACCACTCTATTTGAGTGATGGGGTGACGGAGAAGGGTAGGTCAGCCGGGTGATGGATATCCTGGTTTAAGCTAGTAGGAGGAAGAGATAGGAAAATCCGTTTCTTCTTAACTCCGAGAAGCGAGTACGAGAGACATTCGTCTCACAAAGTGATTGATCCCATGCTTCCAAGAAAAGCCTCTAAACGTTGATAATAGAGTGCCCGTACCGTAAACGGACACACGTGGGTGAGTTGAGAATACTAAGGCGCGTGAGAGAACTCTGGTTAAGGAACTCGGCAAATTAGCCCCGTAACTTCGGAATAAGGGGTGCCCATATGTATGTGAAAGCCTTCGCGGCTGGAGCAGAAATGGGTTGCAATAAAGAGGGGGTGGCGACTGTTTACTAAAAACACAGGGCTCTGCTAACACGTAAGTGGATGTATAGGGTCTGACACCTGCCCGGT
>QIDL01000320.1 GCA_003228415.1 Gammaproteobacteria bacterium
CCGGGTGCCATGGGTCAACGCCCGACGACGTAGAAAGTTTTCCATCGCCGCCGGCGCCGGTCTCCGCGAGGTCTGCCACGAGTTGAGCCCGTCGTACCAGGTCACCAGCAACATCCGGCCGCGTTCGTCCGAGCGATCATGCTGGGCAAACAATCCCTGGGGCTCGGCAGCGTAGTCATCGGTGTTCTCGAACGTGGTCCAGGCTTCGTTGGACAGCGCCGCGATTTCATCCACGTTGGCATTGTCGATGTCGAAAAAACGGAACACGTAGAGGCCCGGTTTATCACAAGGCGCCGTTCCCACCGGCCGCACGGTGGCCGCCAGCAGCAAGACGTCCAGCACCTCTGCTTCGGTCAGCACATCGGTGAAAGCGTCCTCGGTTCGATCACCGGCTGCGGCCGCGACGACGATGAGTTCATTGCTGCCAACCCCGAACAGGCCCTCCCAGATTCCCCATACAGTGATGCCCGACTGTCGCCAGGCACCGAGAACAGATTCCTTGAGATGGACGCGCAGCGCCTCACTGTCGCGGCCGGAACCGCGCAGGTGCAGATAGCAGTACGTATCGTTCATGATTTTCCCTCCAGATTCCGTGCCATTCTATTGAACAACGGCAGCGTTGGCAGCAGCGCCAGTGCCGACGCACCCAGGGCAAAGCCAATGGTCACGTTCTTGGCCAGTAGCCCCACCACCGGACCCCCGAATGATTGTCCCATTGCATCCGCCTGTCCGTACATCGAAAACAGGGTTGCCCGCGCTGCCTCGGGCAACAGTCGATTCAACCACGCAGACATGAGCGGCCCGTATGCGCTGCGCAGCGCCCCCATCAGCCAGTAGCAGGCCAACACCAGATAGAAGCCCTCTACATTGGCAAGCAGCAATACCGAGCCGCTGACCCCGAGCAGGCACAAGGACAGCACATGAGTGAGGCGCAACTGATTCTTCAAATCGACAAAGCGCCTGGCAATGGTGGTGGCAGCGAGACCAAAAAGGCTCGAGATCGCCGCGATAATGCCCCACCAGGTCACCGAATTGAGTTCGCCCAGCGTGGGAAATTCGTAGCCCTCAATCAAATAGGGCGTGAACAGCCGATCGATACCCTCACTGAACATGCCGAACATCAGCGTGATCCCGAGCATGGATACCAGCACCGGGCGTCCGCGAATCGCCTTGACCCCGCTCAGGAATACCTCCTGCATCGCTGCCCAGGTCTCCCGCTGGTCTGGCGTGGCCGCCTGGAAATGATCCTCGCGCATCAAACACATCATGCCCACGGATAGCACGACCAGGCCCACCGAACCTGCAGCGATCGGCAATGCCAGCGACACGTGGGCGAGTGAGATGGCGAGAACTATTCCGATCAGCGACGCGGCATGAGAAATCTGTGAACCGCGCAGAAAGGCTTCGTTGGCCCGCTCCACACCGATCTCGGAGGTCAGCCATGCTGCATAGGCGCCACTGATGAAGGTATAGCCAAAGCCCCAGATGATCTGTGACAGCACAATGACAGTGAACGTAGGCCAGATGACGATGATCAGAAAACCCAGCCCGACCACCAGATGGCCGATGATCACGGACAGTCGCCGACTCACCATATCCGCTACCACCCCGGTCGGAATCTCGAATAGAAATACCGAGAACTCCAACGCGGTGCCTACCAGCACCATCTGCAGGGGATCGAGCCCGGCCACTTCCACCATGAATACCAGATTCACCGTCACCATGGTGGTCCAGCAGATCGCGTAGAAGGCTCGCGCGCTGAGATAGAACCGGTAGCTGTCCATCAGACTCGGCAGACGGCGACGCAAGAATTGAAACGCCTGATCACAAGCGTGTGTGGTCGGCCAGGGACCTTAGCGTTCCTGAACGACTTTTCCTGCGACGCTGAGCGACGTGAAACGATCCAGGTCCACAACCACCGCAACGCCGTTCTTGTCCGGATCGTATTTGCGTTCAACGGGGTGGATCCCCTCGTAGACCCGCTCACGATCGGTTGCCGACGCACGGCCCCGACCTTCGAAGGTGTAGTAAATGCGGTTGCTCACATCACCATAAATGAACGCCATGTGCGGCCGCTCGGCCAGGGTTTTCAACAACGTGCTGTCCGGATTGCGAACCCACAGCGCCAGTTGATCGGTCCCGCAAACGTGAGTGCTGCCATAAAAGGCAATGCGCGGTTTGCCCGCTTCATCGACATAAGCCGCCGTGAGGACGTTGCCGCTGTCGATGGCCGACGCCACACGCTCGACCACCTCCTCTCCCAGTTCGATCATTTACTCTCCAGGCTGGCACTCATAGATTCGATATTGCACGCCACCTTCCAGCAGTCGGCCTTCCGCCACCGCGACAACGTGGTTGAGCCAGCCATAGCGCTGATCGCCTGTCTCGAATCTGGGTTGAGTGATGAAATAGCTGTCCCCGAAATCCGTGGAAGCTTCTGATGCAAATGCCTTATTCACTTTGTCGTTGAATTCGAGCACGCCAGTGTAGTGCATGTAAATGTGGGCACCATCCACGGTTGCCAGTGTCATCCGGACATCGACCTGACCGTAGCCCGATTGGTCGATCAGCAGCCAGTCCGCAGCCGGTGACAGGATCTGACCCGACAGTCGCTCACCACTGAATGAGCCACCACTGAGCTGCGCGATTCCGCGCCTGCCCAACGGGGTATTGCCGACGTCGGTGTTCGACACGATGCGACCCTGCAATTCCATCAAAGGAATCAGTTTCATCCCTATTGCCTCTTCCTTCCCTGTCTGGAAAACTTGACTAGAACCACCTGCGGGCATTTCACTCGACCGTCCTGACCGCTGAAAGACTGCTGCCCGAGCCCGCATTACACAGACCGCTGACAGGGTTCTCCCATTAGACCCGGCATGGGCGAGAAAAGGCAACGATTTTGAGAAACTAAATTGACCATCTGCTGCCGAATCAGGCCTCGATCATCGCGAGAATCTCCGAAGGACGGAAGCTGCCCACACTCAGGCGCTCCCTGAGCATCCGCGAAGCAATTTCAAGACACACTTTGTTTCCCGGCGTCGGGACACCGTGGAGGCCTCCGAGCAGGGCGATCTCGCCATTGAGATAATCCGTCTCCAGATTTCCGGTACCACGGGAAATGCTCTGCCACGACGACCCTCCAGCGCGCTCACGGCCAGCGATCTCCACCATCCGAAAGGTGTTCCGGTGGCGCCCGCGCACCTCCTCCCGACTGGCACAATCGATTCCGGCGGCTTTAAAACACGCGAGTGCTTCACCGCGCAGGCACCGATAGATTGTGGCCAGCGCGTCGTTATCCGACGTGCCTGAGGCGGGGTCGGTCGCTGCTTGCACAGCGGGGTCGGTCGCTGCTTGCGCAGCGGGGACAGTCGCTGCCTGGATGATGTTGCCGAGGTTCATGAGCAGTTTCGCGTACTTCTTGCGCATGATCCGCTGGTCCGGTTCCGCCGTGAACCCCGCATCACTCAACAAATCGGTCAACGCTTCCGCTACGGCATCACAGCCATCGGGATACCGGCCTGTATCGAGAATGCCACCACTCCCCTCGGCGTGAGTCACCACCTCGCCGGGCTGCAAATGAACCGCCGGGAGATTGACGACCATGCCGTAGACGTTGGCGAAACGTCTCAGCGCCATTCGCTCATTCGCGACCCCGTTCTGGCCACATACCACCGGGATCTGCCGAGGCGCTGTTTCACCAAGCGCATCGAGCGCAACGGCGCTATGCTGCGACTTCATGGTCAGCAACACCACATCGCCTTCCCGCCAGTCCACTTCCTGCGGGTGACCTAGTGTCCTGCCTCACCAATAACCTGCATTTCAGAGGTCGCAGAATAGTCAAATACAAGGCGTGTTCCGCAGGTAATATCTGGATATTGGCAAGGGACACAACGCGGTAGTTGGCTATTCTGCGACCTCCCGGAGGGCGCGCCCTGCAAGGCTTCTGACTTCGTTGCGACTCTTGGCAATATCCAGATATTACCCGCGAGCC
>QIDL01000036.1 GCA_003228415.1 Gammaproteobacteria bacterium
CTGCTGAAGCGATTGATGCATGGGCTTCACTGAGTTCTGCCGAGGCGACCGGGGGCAACCTCACCTGGCCTACGACCGCAGTCAGACAAATCACTATTGGCCGTGGAAAGTCTGTGCAATCGTGCCGGTGTAAAACATGGCTTTCTCTGGCGACAGGCCATACACGGGTGGCAGGATACACACGGAATTCGCAACGCCTTCCAGGCGCGCGATCCGCTCTCGAACCTTGTCCGGCTCGCCGACCGCGACAAACGCATGCACCATTTCGTCAGGTACCAGGCCAGCGACGCTCATGAAGTCACCGCGTCGCACGCCTTCCTGAAGCCGTTTTGCCACCTCGCCGAAACCGTGTGCTTCGAAGAACGGCTGGTACTGTTCGATTCCGCCGTAGAAAGCCATGGTCGGCCGGGAGTCCTCGATCGCCTCTGCTTCATCGGTATTGATGGCGGCCCACGGCCAGATGTTGATTTCGATATCGTCTCGCGATCGTCCTGCTTTCTCGAGCGCTGTGAGTAACGCCGGGTACATCTGATCGAGCGTCCATTCGATGGACCACATGGGATGCCCGATGACACCGTCCGCGACCTGCGCGGCAAGCCTCACCAGAGGCGCCCGTAACGCAGCAATCCAGATGGGAATCTGTTCTCTCACCGGTGGGGCGGTGGGTTGCAGCTCTTTGAAGTCAGCCTTGAAGTAGCTACCCTCGAATGGCTCGAGGCCCGTATGCGCGCCGGCCACAATGTGCCGTACGGCGGCGACCGTTTCACGTAGAAAAGGCACAGGCCGATGTTCCGGCGCTCCGAATATGCCCTGGGACCAGGCGCTGACACTGGTGCCCAGGCCGAGCACGAAGCGGCCGTTGGAAATACGGTCCATATCGATGGCGGCCATGGCGGTTTCAAATGGGCTACGGGCTGCCGCAATGGCGATACCACTGGCAATCTTGAGCTTTTCGGTCGCGCCCGCGGCAACAGCCAGGGGAATGAACGGTGGACCATAGACCTGAGGTGCGAACACGCCAACGACACCCTGGCGCTCTGCCTGCTGCGCCATCTGCGCGATGATCGGTGCAGGGAGCGGCTGTACCACGCCCCAGTGACGAAGCCCAGTAGAAGAATCGGACATACAATTTCTCCCGTTATTCAGTGCGTTGGCCTGGCGTTCTGTCCAGGGTTTCCCTTACCAATGTCCCGAGTCAAGCCCCTGAGCCCATTATTTTCGATCTCGAGGCGCCCACCATCCCTGAGGGAAGGGCTCTGATGGTCGCATTTGCGTGACATCCCGCTACAATCCGCTGTTCGAATTTCTGGTTCGCCACGCTAAAGTGGTCGGTTCTCTAATACATCGGTATTTCAATACATCGGCAGGACCGGCGGCGGTCGTGAGGATAATTGGAGAGGAGCAACAAATGGCAAAGATCACCTTCATCACCCACGACGGCCAGGAGCATGAAGTGGAAGCCGAGAATGACAATTCGGTCATGAATGCGGCCATCAACAATCTGGTCCCGGGTATCGATGCAGACTGCGGAGGTGAATGTTCCTGCGCGACCTGTCACGTCGTTGTTGATGACGCCTGGTGGGCGGTTGTGGGGGCACCTGGCGATCGTGAAGAATCCATGCTGGACCTCAACCCGGAACGCGAAACGAATTCTCGTTTGTCCTGTCAGATTCCGGTCAAGGATGAACTCGACGGGCTGATAGTCCGTGTCCCGGAATTTCAAATGTAGTATCGGTGTCCCGTCTGTTGAGACAGGACACTCGTTCACCATCAGCCAGGAGGCAACAATGAGTGAAGCGATGGATTTTGAGTTGGCGGCCGACCGCCTGAGAAAGGCCAGGGAGGATGCCTATGCCATGCCGCTGGATCAGATCGATGTATCCCAGGCCGAGCTGTTCGAGAACGATATTCAATGGCCGTACTTTGAGCGGCTGCGTGAAGAGGCGCCGGTGCATTACTGTGCGGAAAGCGAATTCGGTGCTTTCTGGTCGGTGTCGACCTACGATCTGATCAAACAGGTGGATACCAATCACGAGATCTTCTCGTCCGAGCCCACCATCGTCATTGAAGATCCGGACGAAGACTTCGACCTGCCGATGTTCATCGCCATGGACCCACCCAAGCACGATGAGCAGCGCAAGGTGGTTTCTCCGGTGGTGGGTCCCAGGAATCTGGCCGCGCTCGAACCCGTCATCCGCGGGCGTGTGTGCGCCATTCTCGATTCGCTCCCGGTCGGTGAGACATTCAACTGGGTGGAAAAGGTTTCCATCGAACTCACCACCCAGATGCTGGCAACCTTGTTTGACTTCCCGTGGGAAGAACGCCAGAAATTGACCCGCTGGTCGGATGTCGCGACGGCCAACGAAGAGTCCGGGATCGTGGATTCTGAAGACCAGCGCCGAGCGGAGCTGTTCGAGTGTCTCGAATTTTTCACCAGGCTCTGGCACCAACGTGCCGATAGCCCGGAACCCGGCAACGATCTGATCTCGTTGCTGGCACATGGCGAAGCGACCAGGGATCTGGTTGATCGGCCCATGGAGTTTCTGGGGAATCTGGTGCTGCTCATCGTGGGTGGCAACGATACGACACGAAATTCGCTGTCGGGAGGGGTGCTGGCGTTGAATCAGTTTCCCGATCAGTTCGCCAAGCTGAAAGCCGATACGAGCCTGATACCAAACATGGTCTCGGAGATCATTCGCTGGCAGACACCGCTCGCGCACATGCGGCGGACGGCCAAAGAAGATGTGGAACTGGGCGGACAACAAATCAAGGCGGGCGATCGTGTGGTGATGTGGTACGTTTCGGGTAACCGGGACGAGAGCGTTTTCGAGAACGCCAACGATTTCGTCATCGACCGGCCAAACGCGCGCAAGCACATTGCGTTCGGTTTCGGGCTGCATCGGTGCATGGGTAATCGGGTTGCGGAAATGCAACTGCGTATTGCCTGGGATGAGATTCTGAAGCGATTCAGCGACATTCAGGTTGTGGGGGAGCCCGTGCGCGTGAAGTCCGGGTTCGTAAAGGGTTATCTGGAGTTACCTGTTAGACTCACCGCGACATAGCGGAGAGGTATCGTAGGGATTAGAGGTATAGAAGTAAGAGAGGTATAGAGGTATGAGGGGGATTCCTACCCGGGTAAAATAGCAATTTGATTCATTTGTGAGGACTCTATGGAAAACGCAAAAAAATTCTATATCAATGGCCAGTGGGTGGAACCCTCCACCTCCGAGACTCTCGATGTGATTAATCCGGCCACGGAAGAATCCATCGGTCAGATCGCCATGGGTGGACAAGCAGACGTTGATCGGGCGGTTGCGTCTGCGAAGGCGGCGTTTGAGACATTTTCTCAAACATCGGTGGAGGAGCGCGCTGCGTTGCTCGGCCGCATCATCGAAGTCTATCAAGGCAAGATGGGCGACATCGCGTCAACTGTTTCCGAGGAAATGGGCGCACCGATCGGACTGGCCAGCGCCGCCCAGGCGCCCGCCGGGCTTGGTCACCTGATGAATGCCCGGAAAGCTCTGGAGGAATTCCCATTTGAAGAAGATGTCGGTACCGCCAGAATCGTTCGAGAAGCCATCGGGGTCTGCGGTCTGATCACGCCCTGGAACTGGCCGCTCAACCAGATCGCCGCGAAGGTGGGACCGGCCATCGCAGCCGGTTGCACCATGGTGCTGAAGCCGTCTGAGATTGCTCCGTTCAATGCGATTCTGTTTGCGGAGGTGATGGATGAGGCGGGTACCCCGCCTGGTGTGTTCAATCTGGTCAACGGTGACGGACCCACGGTAGGCGTAGCCATGTCCTCTCATCCGGACATCGACATGATGTCCTTCACCGGGTCTACCCGTGCAGGCATATCTGTTGCGCAGGAAGCAGCGAAGACGGTCAAGCGGGTAGCCCAGGAACTGGGTGGCAAGTCTCCCAACGTGATTCTGGACGATGCAGCTTTTCCGGAAGTGATCGCGCGAGACACCTTCG
>QIDL01000549.1 GCA_003228415.1 Gammaproteobacteria bacterium
GCGCCCTTCGTCGGTAATGGCTTCGGCGGCATGATCAACGTGCCAGACAACTTCGGCGACGGCCACGTGCTGCCCGACATGACCACCGAAGAGATTTTCTCCAGCGCGGAGAACCACAACAGGGTACCCGTGATCCTCGGGACCAATCGGGACGAACCGGCCCTGTTCATGGCCATGAGCCCGGAGAATCTGGACACTTTCCTGTGGATTTTCCCACGACTCAAGGATGAGGACCGCTACCTTCGCTCGGTCAAATACGGTGCGCTGGCGTGGAAAGTCCGCGGTGTGGATTCGCTTGCCGGTTATATGACCGCGGCGGGTAATCCGGATGTCTATGCCTATCGCTTCGACTGGGATGAAGAAGGCTCGGTGATGGGCTACGACCTGAGCAAGGCGTTTGGCGCCGCCCACGCGATGGAGATCGCCTTCGTGTTCGGGGATTTCGAAAACGGCATGGCCGCGCTCGGCGATCTCTACAATTCCAGCCCCAACCGGGATGTGTTGTCGGACAGCATGATGTCTTACTGGACTCAATTCGCCATCACCGGCAATCCAGGCACCGGCAGGGATTCTCAGGAAGTACCGTGGCTTTCCTGGGGAACCAATGGCCAGCGCTCGATCATCCTCGACACACCGGATGATCGAGGCATTCGCATGATGTCCGAAGAGGTTTCCATGGCGGGCATCAAGGCGCAACTGGCGGCCGATCCGGAGATCGCCGATGCCCGGGAGCGTTGTCAACTCTACATGGCATCCTTCGGCCGGACCGGTTTCATCGAGGAGGAGTACAACGACTTCGGACCGGATGGGTGCGCCCAGTTCGACCCCGGCGAGTTCAGCAGATTCTAACCGGCCTCGCGGGTTTCCATGGATTTTGATACCCCGCCGGCCGCTCCGAACCCGCGCCCGACGATCACCTCGTTGCCTGGCGCCGGTACCTTGGGAACGTTCTGCGACAGCAGCAGCGAGCACACCGCGAAGCCGGTGCCGATCAGAAATACCGCCGACGGAGATTGCATCCAGATCACGCCGAGCACCGCAGGCACCACCACCGCGGCGATGTGATTGATGGTGAACGAGACACCGGCCGAGCTGGCCAGATCTTTTGGATCCGCGATCTTCTGAAAGTATGTCGCCATGGCGATCGCGAGGGCAAAAAACATGTGATCGATCACATAGAGCCCGGCGCCGATGTAGGGGTTCTCCACCAGGGCGTAGGACGTGAACACGATGATCAGGCCCACGTATTCGAACGTCAGCGCCTTGCGCTCGCCGAACCGGTGAATCAGCCCGCCGATACGTTCTGCAAACAACCAGTTGAACGCGTAGTTGATCAGAAACAGCAGGGTAACCTGCGAGGCGCTGTAGCCGAATTTCTCCACCATCAGAAACGCCGCAAACACCACAAAGATCTGGCGGCGTGCGCCTGAAAAGAAGGTCAGGGCATAGTAGAGCCAGTAACGCTTGCGCAGCACCAGATGCTTGTGCTGTTGCACATCGGCTTCAAAGCGCGGGAATCCCCGCCACATGAACACGGCCAGCAGGCAGCAGATTCCTCCCGCGATGAGAAAGTTCCATCGATAGTCGAGTTCGAATACCTCCAGCAATACCCACAACACGCTGTAGACGACCAGCGATGTCACTGCTCCGACGGCGATGAGCCTGCCGAGCACCCGCGGCGCCTCTTCCCGGGTGAGCCATTGCAGGGACAGCGACTGTTTCAGGGTTTCGAAATAGTGAAAGCCGGTGGACATCAACACGGTGGTGAAATAGAGACCGTATTCGAACGGCAGGAATCCGGTCAGCGCCACACCGCCACCCAATAGCGCCAATGCCAGGACTGCAAACGTCTGTTCCTTGATGATCAGCAACACGAAGACGACCGTGAACGCCAGAAAACCCGGTACTTCCCGCAGGCTCTGCAGAATGCCGATCTCTACCCCGGTGAATGCAGCGCGCTCGATGACGAAATTGTTCAACAGCGCCGACCAGGCGTTGAACGCCACCGGCATGGCAACGCTCATGAGCACCAGCAACATCACCGGAGTCTGCCAGGATCTTCGGGTTGCCGAGGTCTGATGGGAAATCTGCATCGACGGATTCTAGCAGGACTCCGCTGGCTGCAGTTGACAGCACTGACATAGTGTATTACATATGTATAACACTAAGTCATCGAATGCTTCACCCAACAGGAACATGAGTCTGCAATGACCGACTGGGGCGAGAATGAACCGATCTACATCCAGCTCGCGCAACGGGTGCTGAGCCAGATCATGCAGGGCGCGCTGGCAGAGGGAGAGCCCATCCCGTCGGTTCGACAGGTTGCCGGGCAGGAAAGGATCAATCCACTCACCGTGTCGCGCGGCTATCAACTGCTGGTGGACGAGGGACTGCTGGAAAAGCGGCGCGGCCTTGGCATGTACGTCTGTGACGGAGCCCGGGACAAAGCGCTGGCCCGGGAGCGCGACCGGTTCCTCAATAACGAGTGGCCGAGGATTCGCGACCGCATCAAGGTGCTCGGCTTATCACTCGATCAATTGCCGCAAGGACGTTCCTCATGAGTGTGATCGAAGCGCGAAATCTGCATAAGTCCTATCGGGACGTCCAGGCCTTGAATGGCTTTGATCTCACCGTCGAACCGGGACGCATCGTCGGGCTGATCGGCCCGAACGGGTCAGGCAAAACCACCGCCATCAAAACCCTGCTCGGCCTCTGCCGCCGTAATGGCGGCACCCTCGAGGTGCTTGGCCTGGATCCTGCCCGCAACAGGAAATCGGTGATGCTCCATAGCGCCTACATCGCGGACACGGGGATTCTGCCCAGGTGGATGAAGGTCCGCGATCTCATCGACTGTTTCGACGGATTGCACCCGAATTTTGATCGCGCCCGCGTGGACGTGACTCTCAGCGGCACCGATATCCGCCTCGACAAGAAGGTTCAGACCCTGTCCAAGGGCATGAACGTGCAGTTACACCTGGCGCTGATCATGGCGATCGACGCCAGACTGCTGGTGCTCGACGAGCCCACGCTCGGCCTCGATTTACTGTTCCGGCAGAAGTTCTACCACGCCCTGGTGAACGACTACGCCAGCGCGGAACGCAGCATCCTGATCACCACCCATGAGGTGCGGGAAGTGGAGCATCTGCTCACCGATGTGGTGTTCATCAACCGTGGCCGCGTGGTGCTGGATCTGGAAATGGAAACAATCGGCGAACACTTCGCCAAACTGGTGACACCTGCCGCGAATGTCGAAGCCGCCAGGGCATTGAATCCCATATCGGAGCTGCCGACTCTGCAGGGCGTCGAATATGTCTACCGTGACGCCGATCGCAGCGCGCTGGCCGCTCTGGGGGAGCTGACCACGCCCAATCTACCCGATCTGTTCGTGGCGGTGGTAGGAGAAGGCGGATGAGCGCATTTCTGACCCTGCTCAAGCGTGAGTGGCTGGAATCAAAACTGCCCTTCTTCTGGTTGCCGGTGGGCCTGTTCGCCTTCATCTTCCTGATCGGCATGATGGGGCTCGCCGTCTGGGGGTTCGACGGGCTGCACATGATGATGACGGCCGACAACGAAGCGGCCGAATTCATCTACATCGACAACTGGACAAACCAGCAGTTGGCCGACCGTCTGACGGCCCTGCGGACCTTCATCGGCGCACCGTTTTTCATGTTCTACGCGGCGGCGGCGATTTTTGTACTGCTGGGCACACTGTTTGATGATCGGAAAGATCGTTCGATACTGTTCTGGAAGTCCATGCCGGTGAGTGACTACGAGACCGTGGCGAGCAAGCTGGTGCTGGCTGTGTGGGTGGCTCCTCTGGTCGAGATCGCCGCGGCAGTCATCACCCAGATCTTCTTCCTGACCGTCATCTCGGGCTATGTCCTGCTCCAGGACCTGGGCAGCATCGGGCGCCTCTGGTGGCACTCGGGCATCGTCACCGGGACCTTCCAACTGGTGCTGGGATTCCTGATCCAGG
>QIDL01000227.1 GCA_003228415.1 Gammaproteobacteria bacterium
GGAGATCGAGATGGTGCTGGCCAGGCCCTGAACCCGGCTCGGACTGCCGCTCAACCGTGGCCGTCTTTAGTAGTGGATAGAAGGCGCTGGATAGAAGGCGCTGGGTAAGAAAAAGGGCGTCTCTTTCGAGACGCCCTTTTTGTCTGGCTGGTGCGGCTCACGCCACACCTTGTTGCGAGTCGGTCGACCTGGTTGAAGTCGCGACTTAGTTGAAGTCGGCTCGGAAACGCAGGTACCAGAAGCCACCGTTGATGCCCCAAGGGCCCGACTCGGTGAATTCCTGACCGGAGTTGTTGGAGTACAACGGACCGGCGGTATTATTGGCATCCAGCGGTGCGTCCTTGTCGAACACGTTCTGACCACCCAGCACGACGCTGTACTTCTCGTTGAAGGTATAGGCCGCCTCCATATCGAAGATCCAGCCGCCGTTGTAGCAGCCATCTTCCCGGCAATCCACGGTGTAGCCCGTTGAACCGTCGTAGGTGGGATCACCATTGAAATCGCCTACTGTCCAGTCGTCATAGAAACTGGCTCGAACCAGGAAGCGGAAGTCGCTGACGGTGTGAATTGCGGTGAATATGCCACGATTGCGCGGGTTGAAACGTTCCAGTTCCAGAACCCGATTGCGGGAAACTTCCGAGCCCGCATCGTCCACCTTGGTCTTGGTGTAGTTCCAGGCCAGGGTGAGGTTCGTCACCCCGATATCGCCCCAGTCCTGCAGGTAGGTACCGACCAGATCGACGCCGGAGGTGGTGGTTTCGAAATCGTTGGTGAAGAAGGACACGCTGGACAGCGTGGAAGCACCTGGTACGCCCAGCAACTGCAGACAGTCGTTCAGGAACAAACCGGCACACTCGGGGATGTCACTTGGCGCAGAGACCGAAGTGATGTCGATGGTACCCGTCTGGGCGATCCGATCTTTCAATTCGATCCGGAACCAGTCCGCGGTGAAGGTCAGGTTGTCTGTGGCATCCCAGACCACGCCCGCGGAGAAGTTCGTAGCCTCTTCTTCCTTCAGCGGCTCCGCACCCAGGAATCCGGCAATCGGGTTGGTGGGGGGAATCTGACCGCGCTGCTGCAACTCGCCATCGACCGTGACCGTAGAGATCTTGGTCACGTTGCTCTGGCCAGGGGTCGGCGCCCGGAAGCCGGTGCTGTACGAGCCGCGTGCCGCGAAGCGGGGCACGATCTGCCAGCGCGCGGCGATCTTACCGTTGAGCGTGTCGCCGAAGTCATCGAAGTCCTCGTAGCGAACCGCCGCATTCAGTGTGACGCTTTCAATCACGTCGGCCTCCAGATCGCCGTAGACGGCCCATTTAGCCCGGTCCCACTCGCCCGATTGCTCGGGGCTGAAGCCGGCAAAACCGTGAGCACCGACAACCGGTGACAAAAGCGGTACCAGAGGCGTATTGGGATCTCCGTCATCGGCGAAGAAGTTGTCGCCCTGGCGCGCATAGGGGCCCGCTTGCCAACTGTCGACTTCCCCGATCTCGACCTGGAAGGTCTCGACCCGATACTCGGCGCCAAACGCGACGTTGAGATCCGAATAGAAGGCTTCGACGTCGACCGGCAGGACGAAGTCGGCGTTGTAGCTCTGTTCCGTTTGACGGTACTTACCCAGCTTGAAGCTATTCTTGTTGGCACCCTCGGGACCCAGAGAAGGGTTCCAGGTGTTCGAAATGAAATAATCCGTCTCGTTGCGGCCCAGTCTCATGCTGAAATCGTATCCGAGCCCACTCTCCATCTCGCCGCGAAGACCGATAACGCCGGAGATGTCTTCCACACCACTGCCAAACGATGGGGTATAACCGCCGGGGAATCTATCGTTGCCGGTCCAGCAGTTAGGCGGTAACTGGGAACGGGCGGCATTGTCCACATCGACGATGGTTTGGTCTGTCTGCCCGCGACCGGGGCTCAACAGCACCGGGCAGTTGGATGTCTGACCGGATTGGCCGACCAGATCCGTGTCGAAGATGAGCCGGTTGCTGCGACTGAAGTCTTCGGTAAACACTCCCGGGCGTCCGTCCGGGTTCCGAAAGAAGAAACCGCCTTCGACCTTGCGTGTTGCATAGTTACCAAAAGCATACAGCTCCTGGCTGTCGGTCAGCTCGATGCCCGAGTTGATGAAAAAGGCGAAGTCGTCCTTCACCTCGGGTGAGCCCCATACCTGAACCGGGTCAATGATGTCCGTGTTGCCCGTCGCAATCTGAGTCACGGCATTGGTTTTCTGCAGGCTTCGGCTCGTTGGGTCTTTGTCTTTCCACTGTACTGTCACGTTCGCAAACCCGTTATCACCCAGAGGCAGTCCCACGTTCGCTGCGAGATACTTTGAAGCACCGTCTCCTTCGTAGAATTCGCCGTACTTGGCTTCAAAGGACAGGCCCTGGGCATCTTCCTTCAGCACAAAGTTGATCACCCCGGCAATGGCGTCGGACCCGTACTGGGCAGAAGCACCGTCGCGCAGCACTTCGACACGCTCAATGGCCATGGTTGGAATCACTGAAAGGTCCGGACCCTGGGCACCAGAAGCCAGCGAACCACCGAGCTCGGCGATGACGGAAGCCCGATGCATGCGCTTACCGTTGACCAGGATCAGGGTGTTGTCCGGTGGCAGGCCGCGAAGGTTAGCCGGCCGCGTGATCGTTGCGGCGTCATCGATCGAGTTATTCGATACGTTGTAGGACGGCAGCAGCGTTCTCAGCAGCTCGTCCATGTCAGAGGTGCCCTGGTTCTGGAAGTCGTCTCCAGTGACGACATCAACAGGCACTGGCGAATCGGTTGCGGATCGGCCGGCACGGCGCGATCCAACCACGACCACTTCTTCGATGCTCCGTCCTCCATCCTGCGCCAGTGCAGCGGGAACCGCCACGGGCGAGAACAGCAGAGCAGCGACGAGTGCGACTCGCAATAAGGAGTCTCGGGATTCTCTCATGTCTAGGTACTCTCCATTACTTAAGTGGCGCTCGCGCGCCAACAATCTACATCCCACGTCTGCCCAAGCTCCCCTAGGATGCACAGTCTCTACAAGCTGGAAATCCACCTGAATCAGATGTATCACGCTCGAACTGTTGCACTGTCAAACTGGGATGGTCGCGAAGGGTACACGATTCCGTAACGAATCGGAATCGTCTTTGAAACACATCGAAACAGTATGGATTGCAGATATTGACAAATTTAATGACAAGTCAAAAAAGGGCGCTGGTCGGAGTGGTATCGAACAGATTCTGCGCACCTGCCACCAGAGTCACCGTGTTGTTGTAGGTATTCGGCAACCTCCGTATCAACCAGCCACTTGGACTTGCCGTTGATGGTGTCGCCGAAGTCATCGTAGTCTTCGTATCGCCCGGCAATCCCCAGAGTCAGGTTCTCGAGCACGTCCGCCTCCAGGTCGACGTATGCCGCCCAGCTGGTGCGATCGTTCTCGCTCGCGTCCTGGGGTTTGAAACCCGGAAACCCATTTGAGCCTATACCAAAACCCTGCTGCGCCAGATCACCCACGCCGTCCCCATCCGATTCCACCGGGGAAACGACTGTTGAACGCATAGCAGATCGGATTTGCGTTGACGAGCGTCATCGTCGCTGCGTCCGGCACATTGTTAATAACGGCACCGCACCGGTTCCGCTGGAATCCTGATTGGGACAGGTGTTGTTGTCTGGATTGAAGTTCGCCACGAGGACATTTGCTCCACCGTCTTTCGAGAACACGCCCGGTCGGGTGTTCGGAGGGAATCGTTGGGCCACCCCGTCTGAGTCTGTTTCCTTCTAATGCCAGGTTTGTGCCTGAACCTGGTTGAAATCCGCATCCTCACGGGACACAGTGCCCCGCTTGTCTGACAGTCACCTGAACGCGAGGTAGGGGTATGACACGATCGGAGGCGAAAAACGTCCTGCTGGCGCTGGCCGGCATCTCCATGATCCTGAATGCGATCGGAACTGTCGCCCACACCCGGGCCGACTTGATCCTGAGCAAC
>QIDL01000439.1 GCA_003228415.1 Gammaproteobacteria bacterium
CGATCGGCCATGAGCACCAGCATGATGCTCGGAGGAATCAGGATGCCGAGGGTGCCGACCGCGCAGACGGTGCCCGCCGCCAGAGACTTGTCGTATCCCTGTTGCAGCATTACCGGGAGCCCGAGCAGTGCCAGCAGCACAACCGATGCGCCGATGATGCCGGTGGTGGCTGCGAGCAGCAGGCCAATCACGGTGACGGTAACCGCCAGACCGCCTCGGATGCCTCCGAATAGTCGGGCGAAGCTGATCATGAGTTGATTGGCGATGCCGGAGCGGTCTAGCAGCAGGCCCATGAAGATGAACATGGGTAGTGCCACCATCACCCAGTTTTCCATCACGTTCCACACTCGGTCGACGGTCAGGGAGGTGTAGTCCCAGCCCATACCGATGGGGATATTGAAATCAACGTCCAGCACTATGGCGAGTGCGGTAAAGATCACCGAGAGCCCACCCAGCAGCCACGCCACCGGAAAGCCGGTAAAGACCAGACCGATAAAGCTCACGAACATGAGAAGCGCCAGAATTTCGTTACCGGGCATCAATTGCACCCGTCATTCGACCTTTCCAAACAGGAATTTCCAGACCTGGCTGAGTCGAGAACAGGCTGCCAGCAACAGCAGCCCGAAACCGAGGGGGAGAGCGGCTTTGATGGCCCATCGAAACGGTAACCCACCGGGGGAGTTGGAGATCTCGGAGAGCTCATAACTCGCGGCAACAAAGGGCACGGCAAATATCAGTACCAGGCCGATGAAGGGAAGGAGGAACAGCACGATGCCGTAAAGTTCCATCCAGGCCTGGAGTCCTGGCGAGAATCTCTCGTGGAGAACGTCTACCCGAATGTGCGAATCCGTCTTCAACGCATAACCGAGGCCGAGCAGAAACCCGATCGAGTACAGGTGCCACTGAATTTCTTCGAACTCGATTCGCCCTTCGTCAAAGACATAGCGGAGCACCACGTTGATCACGATGATGCTCATCAAAAGCACCCACACATAAGAAGTCCATTGGCCGATCTTGATCAACAGTGGGTCGACAAGGCGAGAGAGCGCGGTCTCCGGCAACTCCACTAAAAGTTTCTCGGCAGGTAGGCGCGCGACTTCCAGTGGCTGTAGTCGGCCCGGAATGCCTGTTGAGAAGCGTATATGGCTGCGAAATCAGAATCCTTCTCCGCTTCCTCGGCCATCACGCCTTCGGTGATGTGCTGCAGTTCTCTGAGCACCTCCATGGGCAACGTCTCGGCGCTGACTCCCATAGCCGGAAAACCGGCGATGATGGCGCCTTGTTTTGCTTCGGAGGCCGCCAGGTTGCGCATTGCGCCGGCTGTGCAGGCGGTTTCCAGGGTGGCCTGATCGGTATTGGAGAGTTCATTCCAACTGGTGAGGTTCACGGCCATATGTGAAAAAGTGCCGGGTTGATGCCAGCCGGGATAATAGTTGTAGCTGGCGATTCGATTGAATCCGAGCGCCTGATCGACGATGGGCAACGCGAATTCCGTGGCATCGATAGCGCCTTTTTCCAGAGCCTGAAAAATCTCCCCGCCTGGCAGCATGGTGACCGATGCACCGGCCTGCTCCATCACCTTGCCACCGAGTCCGGCGAAGCGAATCTTCAACCCCTCGAGATCGGCCAGTGAACGGATCGGCTTTCTGAACCAGCCGGCTGTTTCAGGACCGGTCATGCCACAGAGCAGTATGTGGGATTGGTATTTGTGGTACAGCGCCTGGCCGATTTCCCGGCCACCGGCCTCATACCACCACGCGGCAAATTCCCAGGGTTCCATGCCGAACGGTACGGCACCTAACAGGGCGGATGCGGGAATCTTGCCCTGATCGTAGCCGAGCCAGGTATAGCCGATGTTGACCTTTCGATCCCGTACCGCATCGGTAATGCTGAAAGCCGGAACGATTTCGCCGGGTTCATAGATGGTGAGATCGAGCTCGCCACCCGAAACTTTACGGATCTGCTCGGTGACGTAGATCGGGTTGTCTCCGAGCACAGGCATGCTGCTCTGGAAGGACACCGGCATGCGCCAGGCGATGCGGGCGCGCCCCTGGCGGTGGTCGTTTCCTTCTGCGATCCTGTCTACCCCACCCGCTCCGGCGGGCCGAATAGCCAGTGTTGCGAGCATGCCGACCAGAAAAGCCGTGACCACCGCGGTCAGTACCGCGCGACCGCTGGCGCCCCGTCCCGGACTGCTGTCAGGTGTTGATTCGCTCATAGCACCCTTCCATTGAGTTGCCCGGATTGTGCGAACAGGCCTTCCGGTATGCAAGTGGCGGCGGATCCAGGCGACCGATTTGGTCGCACATGTGGTCAATGGTTGTTTTCAAACGGGTGTTTAGCTAACTTGCCCTGTTTGCGCGTGGGGCTACGCGCAGACTAATTTTTCAGATTGGGGAATTTGCATGCTAATCGCTGTGCCCAAGGAGACTTGGCCGGGCGAACTGCGAAGCGCGCTTGTGCCGCAGAACGCGAAGAAATTAATCAACGCCGGTTTCGAGATCGTTGTGGAATCCGGGGTGGGCGAAAGGGCCGGATTCCCGGATGCGGCGTTTGCCGAGCTGGGTGTCTCGATAGAGCAGGATCGTCAGGGCCTGCTGGGCCGTGCGGACATCGTGTTGAGAGTGCGTCAACCCGACATCGCTGAAGTGGGTCTGTTGAAATCCGGTTCGCTGCATGTGAGCTTTCTGGATCCTTTCAACGAAAGATCTCTGGTGGACGCGCTCGCAGCCCAGGGGGTGATCGCCGTTTCCATGGAGATGATTCCCCGCACGACGAGAGCCCAGAAGATGGACGCTTTGTCCTCTCAAGCCAATCTGGCCGGTTATGTCACCGTGATTCTAGCGGCGTTTCACTGTCCCAAAATCATGCCCATGATGATGACCCCCGCCGGAACCATCGCACCGGCACGAGTATTCGTGATCGGAGCTGGCGTCGCCGGTCTGCAGGCAATTGCTACTGCCAAGCGCCTCGGCGCGCGGGTCGAAGCCTTCGACACACGCCCGGTCGTGGCCGAACAGGTCCAGTCGCTCGGTGCCAAATTTGTCGAGATCGATCTTGGCGACACGGGCCAGACCGACCAGGGTTATGCGAAAGAACTCACCCCCGAACAGATCGAGCTGCAGAAAGAAGGCCAGAAGAAGATCATCGGCCGGTCCGACGTGGTGATCACTACCGCCCAGCTATTCGGCCGGCCAGCGCCGCGCATCGTTTCAAGGGACATGGTGGAAGCCATGCAGCCAGGAAGTGTGGTGATAGATATGGCGGTGGAATCCGGTGGCAACGTAGAAGGGTCGGTGCTCGATCAGGTTGTGGACGTAAACGGGGTAAAGATCGTCGGTCAGGGTAACCTGCCTTCGGAAGTGGCAAAGAACGCCAGCGAAATGTATTCGAACAATCTATTCAACCTGGTTGACGATTTCTGGGACAGCGAGGCGAAGAAACTCGATCTCGACCCGGAAGATGAGATCGTTAAGAACTGTGTCATCACCCGCGATGGCACGATCGTCAACGAAACGATTAAGAACCTGTAACGGAGTCCGATATGGAAGCGGTTTTTCTTGGCTTTGTACTGATGCTGTCCATCTTTCTGGGCTTCGAGCTGATTGCGAAGGTTCCGGCGACACTCCACACCCCACTGATGTCGGGTGCCAATGCGATCTCCGGTATCACCCTGGTGGGCGCGCTCACCTCAGCCGGAGCAGGGCTCGAAGTGTGGGCGACCGGGCTGGGAGGGCTGGCTGTATTTTTTGCCACCATCAACGTGGTGGGCGGCTACATGGTGACCGATCGCATGCTCAGCATGTTCAAGAAGAAAGTTGAGAAGCCGGGAGGTCAGTCATGAGCGCGGAACTGATCAACGCCACCTACATCATTGCTGCCGCCCTTTTTGTATATGGCCTGAAGGGCTTGAGCTCACCGGCTACTGCGGTGCGGGGCAACCTGATCTCCGCGTTCGGTAT
>QIDL01000419.1 GCA_003228415.1 Gammaproteobacteria bacterium
GCATCTGGCGCGTATACCCATCCACGGAATTGATTGCACCGCGCTCCTGGCGAAAAACGATCGGTCGAATACCCACCTTGGAGACCGCCTCAATCAGCGGGTTTGCCGGGAAGCAACCCATCCAGGAAACACCTTCGGTTTTCAGACACCGGGCAATCAGATCAAATCCGTTCATGTCCTTCTTCCGACCCGCTCTTCAATTTCGGTCCGAGTATATCAATCCATGCAACCGTTTAGCCGTTCCTCGCATCTAATGAGGTATCTATTGAACAATTCCGGAGCACGACCATGCTGAGTCTCACCCACTACGGCGCTCGATCTGCCCTGGCGACGCTATTCGCCCTGTCCGGCACAGCCACGGCAAGTGCCATCGAGGAGACATTCGAGGTTTCCAGCGGCGGCAAGCTGGTGGTAGAAGCGCAGTCGGCGAAGCTCGATGTTCAGGGCAGCGATACCGATCAGCTGCAAGTGATGATCTCTCGAGGTAGTGACGATGCCAGCGAGATCGAGGACGACTACACCATCGAATTCTCCCGGCAGGGAGGCGAGGTGAAGCTGGTGGTCGAGCGTCGCAACAATTTCAGCGGCTGGTGGACACGCTCGCGCTCGCTGCACATCGAGGTCAGTCTGCCGGACGAGTTCGACGTGGACCTGCAAACCTCTGGTGGCAGCATCGATCTCGATGGGACTTCGGGCAACGCGGACCTGAAAACCTCCGGCGGTACGATCAGAATCGGACACGTTGGCGGAGAAATTCGTGCTCGGACATCGGGTGGCAACATCTCGATTGATCGGGCCGGCAGTACCGTTTCAGCGCATACTTCGGGCGGTCGAATCGAAATCGACGAGTTGCACGGGGCGATTGACGCACAGACCTCGGGTGGCAGCATCCGGGTCGGGATTGCCGGTCAACCGACCGCGGACAGCACGCTGAAGACCTCTGGAGGATCGGTCACCGTATTCGTAGAACCGACAATTGCTGTCGCACTCGACGCCCGCACCAGCGGCGGCCGCGCCAGTAGCGAGTTGCCGATCACGGTGCTGGGCAGCGCATCGAAAGACCGCCTGGAGGGCGACATCAACGGTGGAGGACCTCTGCTGAAACTGCGTTCCTCCGGAGGCTCGGTGAGTCTACGAACGCTATGAGAAGCCGATAAAGGCCATTGGCGCCACGGTGGCGCCAGTTCAAGCAGGCGCCGGGCTAACAGTCATGCCCCATGCGCCGCCGTTTCGTCGCGAGATAGTCCCGGCAGGCTGCGTGGCCTTCGCAGATCAGCGGCGCTCGTGTGACTTCGATGCCTTGTTCGTGTAACGCCGTTTCTTTGTTCGGGTTGTTCGTGAGGAGAATACATCGACCGATGTCGAGATGACGCAGGTAGCTGACGGCGCAATCATACGTTCGGGGATCGACAGGCAGCCCCAGCGCCAGATTGGAGTCGACGGTATCCATACCCAACTCCTGCAGCGCATAGGCCTGAAGCTTGTTTTCGATGCCGATGCCTCTGCCCTCCTGGCGGAGATAGATCACGATCCCGCACCCGGCTTCGCCAATTGAGCGCATCGCTTCCCGCAACTGAGGGCCGCAATCGCATCGCTCGGAACCGAACACCTCGGAAGTGATGCACTCCGAATGGATTCGCACAAGCGGTATTACCTCCCGGTGCGCTGCCGGATGCGCGCCGGGATGCAAGCGGCCATCCAGACCCATCGACAGAGCCAGGTGCGGTTCTGCCGTGCCACCATCAGGGGTACGAAAGCTTTCCATGCGAAACACGCCGTATCGCGTGGGCAGGTTGGTGGCAGCGGTAATTTCCAGATCGATGATGGCGGCTGACACCGTTCAAGCTTCCTTGATGATTGTTTCGATGCTCAACCCAAAACTGCTGATACCGGGAAACGACAGCTCTCTACTCGCCAGCAGATGAATTCTCCGCACACCGAGGGAACTCAGAATGTAGCTGCCAAGGCCCACTTCCCGCCAGACCGCGCCACGCTGCTCATCTTCACGCGGCTGATCGCTACCCGGCGGCAGGTAGATGAAGACTCCCTGCGCCGCATCGGCAATCATATTCAATGAGCGATGTATGACATTGCCAGGTACCACGGCACTGGAAAGAAAATCGCGATCACTTGCACCTTTGACCACCCGGACCAGAGTGGGCTGGGTTCCGTCAATGTTGCCTTTGACGAACGCGGTAATCGTCCGGTCTTCGAACTCGGTGCAGTATACGTGGACGTTGAGTGCCGCACCGTTCAACACCAGCGGCGCGCTGGCGATTTCTCTGACCAGAACATCATTCTCCGTTCGGTAGCGAATCAGTGATTCGATGGAGATGATCGGAAGTTCGTGAGATTCCGCGAAGCTCAGGAGGTCTGGCAGCCGTTTCATGGTGCCGTCATCGTTGACAAGCTCGCAGAGCGCGCCTGCGGGCGCCAATCCAGCAAGTCGGCACAGATCGACGGCCGCTTCCGTGTGGCCCGACCGCACCAGGACACCGCCAGGCTGATATCTCAACGGAAAAATGTGGCCCGGCCGCGCGAATTCGGTGGCAGCAGCCTCCTCGTCCGCGAGTGCGTTCAATGTACTCGAGCGGTCCAGCGCGGATATGCCGGTCGTCATTCCAGGCAGATAGTCCGCGGACACCGTGAACGCGCAGCGGTGCGGTTCCTGGTTTTTTTCTACCATCACCGGTAGCTCCAGGGCCTCCAACCGATCCGGCTCGCAAGGTGCGCAGACCACACCGCTGGTGTGTCGAATCATGAAAGCGATTTTGTCGGGCGTCGCTTTTTCGGCCGCGATGATCAGATCGCCTTCGTTTTCCCGATCTTCGTCATCGACAACGATAACGAAACCGCCAGATCGAATCTGATCGATTGCCTGGCTGACGGCTGAGAGTACCGTAGACATTCCGATTCCTTTTCAAGCTCGCATTGACCCCATCTTAGCGATACGAGTAATGTTCATAAATACACATTTATGGTTAGTTATTGTCTATTTATGAACATCTGCCCACAAACGATGCCATGAACGACGGTTTGATCTGGGACCAGATCCGCTACTTTGTCGCCGTGACCAGGGCGGGTTCCGTGGTGGGAGCCGCCAGGGATCTGGGTGTCAGTCATGCCACGGTACTTCGCAACGTTTCCCGACTCGAAAACCATCTGGGCATCCGGCTCTTTGATCGCCTGCGCTCCGGCTATCGGATCACCTCCGAAGGCGAGGAGATCCATGCCGACGCGCATGCCATGGAAGAACACGCAGAGACGCTGGTACGCCGCGCAATGGGAAAAAATCCGGCGCCGGAAGGCCTGCTCAAGCTGATCGTTCCTGACAGCTCGCTGTTCGATCTCATGCCGTTGCTACGCGACTTCCGCAAAGAACATCCGCGTATCGATCTGAGCGTCGAAATCGATCCGGCTTCCGCCGATCAGGGCATCGCCCAACTGAAAGCCGATGTCGCCATCGTGGTAACGAACACGCCACCCGACGACCTCATCGGCCGCCAACTGACTCGAATCGGTTTTGCCTTCTATGCCTCGTCCGAATACCTCGGTGACAAGACCCGGGAGACGCTGAACATCGACGAATGCGATTGGATAACATGGGATCTTCCAGCGGCTTCGGATTCCAATCTGGAACCCGGCTGGCAGTTGAACCTGCTGCGTCGCCTCACCCGTCGCCCCCGGATTGCACTTCGTACCTCGAGTCACGGAGACACGTTGACCGCGGTTCGCTCCGGTGTGGGGGTTGGCCTGTTGCGAAACGGGCTTCAAAACGAACCGCTCCAGACCCAACTGATAGAGCTGCCTTTCCCTGCAGCCGTCGAACCCGTCGGGATCTGGATGCTGACCCATCAGGTGTTGAGACGCTCCGGTAAGGTGCAGGCATTCATGGATTTCGTCATCAACCACTCCATGAAGCCGCTTATCTGAAGGAATTGGGATAAAGACCGACCCCGGAAGCCGGGTGATTCCAGTAGAGTAACGGACCGGTCTTCAATGTCAGACGCGCGGAGATAATTCAATGCAACAGGCGGGCAGTCGAGACATCAAAAGCGCAATCTCCCCCACGCTGGCTATCAACGAACTGGTCCACAGCATGCGTGACAAGGGAAGAAAGATCTTCCACATGGGATTCGGTGAAGCACCCTTTCCCGTGCCGCCGAGAATGATGGACGCACTACGGGATAACGCCCGGGAACGGAGCTACCTGCCGGTGGCAGGTTTGCCGCAATTGTGCAAAGCCGTGGCAGAGCATCAAGCCTTTCACGCCGATGTCGATATGGAGAGATTCGACGTGTTGATCGGTCCAGGCAGCAAGATCATCCTGTTTGCTCTACAGATGGCAATTCCCGGCGACACGTTATTGCCTGTGCCATCCTGGGTCAGCTACTCGCCACAATCGAAATTGTTGGGTCAGCATGTCGTTCCAGTGCCGATGGGCCTGTCCGGTGGCGGACTCGTGCTGGAGGCGGCCGCAATCGATCAAGCAGTCGAACAAGCCCGTGCTGCAGGTCATAACCCAACGAAGTTGCTCATCAACTTTCCGAGCAATCCAACCGGCCTGACAATCGATGACGCCACTTTATTATCGATAGTTGAAGTCTGCCGCAGTAGAAATCTCATTTTGATTTCCGATGAAATTTACGGTCGCCTCTCTTTTGACCACCGCTACCGATCTGCGGCAAGACACTTTCCAGAAGGATGTGTCGTCACCACCGGGCTCTCCAAACATCTTTCCCTTGGAGGCTGGCGCCTTGGAATATCTTTGATCCCGAAAAGCCTGCCGGGACTATTCGAAGATCTTTGTCACATCGCCAGCGAAACCTGGTCCTGTGTGGCTGCACCTGTCCAGATTGCGGCGGTTGAAGCCTACCTGAACCATCCGGATATCGAAGCATTCATAACAAGCACTACAGACATTCATGCCTACATCAACAGACGCATCGCCGAGCAGCTGAGTCGTCTCGGCGTCAATTGCGTTTCCCCCCAGGGTGGGTTTTATACGTGGCCAGACTTCAGCAATGTTCTCGATGGCGTTTACACGTCTTCGGAACAAATGGCGGCCTCGCTGCTTGAGCAACATGGCGTGGCGACGCTACCAGGTGTTGTTTTTGGCGAGGACTCAGCCACGCTGAAGCTGCGCTTGTCCGGTTGCGACTATGACGGTGAAACGGCGCTTGATATCTGGGCGTCGAGTGGCGGGCCCGGTACCAGAGCCGATCTTCTCGAACGAATGGCGCCCAACATTACCGCTGCTCTCACCGAGTTGGGGTCTTTCATTTTCGATTGCAACCCGGCTACAGATGCTGAGTCAACCCACCGTCCAGAGGAAATATCTGACCGGTGACAAAGCCCACTCCGCTGCCGGCCAGCCACACCGCCATGGGTCCGATATCCTGTGCAGTACCGGCCCGTTTACTCATGGTAAAGCGAATGGCCCGTTGAGCTTCCGGATCTTTTTCATCGAGGCGGTCGGTCATCCAATCCATCCATCCCAGCGCGATACCGTTGACCGATATCGCCGACGGCGCCACTTCCTGGGCGAGCGATCGGATGAAATTCTGCAACGCGCCATGGGCGGCCGAGTAAACCGTGGTATTGGGTAAGCCGCGCTCACCCAGAACGTGGGTGAGCAGGACGACATTGCCACCACGCCCCTGCTCCACCATACGCACCATCGCACACTGAGTGGCACTGAACGCTGCGTAGAAATTGGCCATCAGACCTTCACTCAGTTCTCCAGGCTCAACACTTTCGAAGGGTTTTGCCAGAAATTTGTCCGCCGCACAGGCGAGCACATCGATGCCGCCCAGGGATCCAATCGCCTCTGTAACCAACTCGGCAACCGACGCGGCCGGCCCCGCGTCCACCCTCACCACCTCACCGCCCGCCTCCTCGAACGCCTCCGCAATGCCAATGCCAGCGTCGCTATCGGCGGCATAGACCACACACCGTTTGCCGCCGAGATCGAAGTGCTCTACCTGCGTCGCCATACCTATACCTCCATTTCATGGACCGGCACGAAGTCCACGGGGCCGAGGCCGCCCGCCAACCCACCGCCATCGATGATAAAACTCTGTCCGGTGACGTAACCCGAAGCATCGCTGGCCAGGTACACACACAAAGGGCCCAGTTCCCACCACTGCCCGAGGCGTCTTACCGGTATGCGTGAACCCCGTTGTTCGGCAAGCTGCTCGGCTTCCTCTCCTTGAGGTGCCGACTGCAGCACATAGCCCGGAATGATTGTGTTCACCCGGATGTCGTGAGGCGCCAGCATCGTAGCTGCGGATTTGGACAATGAGATGACCCCGCCTTTGGCGGTGGGGTAGGCGAAGGATCTGTTACCACGCATGGCAGTCCCTGAAGCGACGTTGATGATCGAACCGCCGTCGCCCTGTTCCACCATATGCCGGGCAGCGGCTCGGGAACTGTAGAAATTGCCTTTGAGGTTGGTGGCCAGAACCGCCTCGAAGGCCTCGTCCGGATACTCCCAGAATTCTGCCTGGATCCGTGTGCCTCCGCCGGCATTCGCCACCATGACGTCGATGCGACCATATTCATCGACACATCGATCCACCAGCGCATCGACCTGAGTCGAATCGGTTACGTCACAGGTCTGAGCAGTGGCATCTCCACCGGCCTGGGCTATCTCGGCAACCGTCCGATCGATCTGCTCTT
>QIDL01000148.1 GCA_003228415.1 Gammaproteobacteria bacterium
GATCCGGCGCATGCGTCCGATAGAAGCTCTCCGGGCGCAAGAGTAGCGCGCGAGAGGCCAATGCGCAGCAAAGGAGAATTCAGCAGTTGCCACTGAAATTACTGTTACAGCTCAGCACCCGTAACCTGTTCCGGCACAAACGACGTAACCTGATGCTGCTGCTGGCTATCTGCGTTGCTGTCGCTGGCGTGATAGTCACCAACAGCCTGATCCGGGGGATGCAGTACGACATGCAGGAATCTGCGGTCGCCAACCTCACCGGCCATGTCAAGGTGCTGGCTCCCGGGTATCTGGACGATCCGAATATCGAGAAGAGCTTTCGGCTCGCCAAGGACTGGCAGCCGGATATTCCGGCGCAGGAGCTCGAAGGGTGGGCGGCCCGGATCCGGATTCCGGCGGTGATCATGAGCGAGCGGGAAACCCGGGGTATTCAGTTTGTCGGCGTGGATCCGGTTCAAGAGAAGATCTCTTTTCTCGGCGATGTGGCGATCCGCGGTGAGAGGCTCAAAGATGCATCCGACCGCCGGATTTTGATTGGTCAGGAACTGGCCAGACAGTTGGAAACCAAGGTGGGTCGACGGCTGGTGCTCATCACCCAGGGACTGGATGGCAAGAATCGGGAGGCAGGATTCCGAATCGCCGGGATCTACGACGCCGAAGGCACCTCTTTGGAGAAGCAGTTCGTCTTTACCGGCATTCGAGCGCTGCAACGGCTGGTGGATGCGCAGGTGGTGACCGAAGTATCGATAAGACTCGCCATTCATCCAGATGAGTACAGCATCAAGGGGATGCTGATGGACTTCTTCGTGGGACTCGAGGTGCTGGACTGGCAGCAGTTGGAGCCCCAGGCGGCGGCCATGTTCGTGTATGCGGATAGCGCCATCTTCATCTGGTTTCTGGTGATGATGGGAGCGCTGATTTTCGGGCTGATCAATACCTTGATCACCGCGGTGATGGAACGCGTCCGGGAATTCGGGATGCTGCGGGCGGTAGGCATGCGGCCTGGATCGGTGGTCCTGCAGGTAGTGCTGGAGTCCACGGTGATCATGTTTGCAGGCGTTGTGATTGGGCTTGTTGTTGGCTGGCTGCTGACCACTCAATGGCTCGGCGATGGCATAGATCTTTCTCAATGGGCGGCGGGTATGGAACTTGCCGGTATGCGTACCGTGCTGGTGCCTAAACTGCTTTACCAGGATGTGGTTCTGGTAGCGGTGCTGAGTCTCGTGTTCGGCATATTGGCCGCCATTTATCCCGCCTGGCGGGCTGTAAAAATCAAACCCTTGGAGGCATTGCGAAGATGAGCGAATTGGTTGTGTGCTGCCGGTCGATCTCGAGGACCTACCAGGACGAGTCGGTACCGGTGCGGGCGTTGCAGAATGTGGATTTTGAAGTCGGCCGCGGAGAGTTCGTGAGTCTCGCAGGGCCTTCCGGGTCCGGCAAGTCCACGTTGCTGAACATCATCGGCGGTCTGGATCGTCCGGATGAGGGGACGGTAGAAGTCGACGGCACTTCGCTCAACGACCTCTCCGAAAGCGAGCTATCCGATTTGCGGCTGCACAAGATGGGTTTTGTTTTCCAGGCCTACAATTTGATTCCCGTGCTCTCTGCCCGGGAGAACGTCGAATTCATCATGCAATTGCAGGGTATCGGTGCCGTCGAACGGCGATCTCGTGCCATCGATCTGTTGGAGGAGTTGGGGCTGGATGGAATGGTGGATCGGCGGCCCGGTGAGATGTCCGGCGGTCAGCAGCAGAGGGTAGCTGTGGCTCGTGCGATTGTGACTCATCCGGTGCTGCTGCTGGCGGATGAACCGAGCGCCAACCTCGACTCGACCACCACCGAAGAACTCATGAGCCTCCTGCGTAGTCTCAATGAGCGGCAGGGTGTCACCATCGTTACCGCGACACACGACCCGCTGGTGATGGGTTATGCCAAACGCCAGGTCAGATTGAGAGATGGCGAGATCATTGAGGACAGCACCCTCCAGGCAGCATGATCAGTTCGCCTTTAACGGGGTTGTCGGCCGTTGGCTTGTTGTTGTTCGCCAGCCATCTGCAGGCACTCGAGTTCGACGTCCGGGCCAAGCTGTTTGCCGTAGGCACGGCGCTGCCGTCTCACAGTCTGCAGCGGCAACTGGTCGGAACCCCCAGCTACGACTACAACGGCGACCTGCGACTCATGTTCCGTCAGGATTTTGGCGGATTCAGCCTGAAGGTAGATCAAGCAACCCTGGTGACCGGTGGGGATTCATTCGCCTTTTTTGCAAATCCCGGGGCGGATCTGGATCAATCGCCGACCGATGATCGATTCCGGTTGATGGACCTTACCTGGGAGATTGCTTCGGGTAGCAAATACCGCGTCGTCCATCGTCTGGATCGCCTGGCGCTGCAATATCGGGGTTCGTCCTGGGGATTCACCCTTGGCCGTGAAGCGGTGAGCTGGGGCAGCGGGGTGATATTCCAACCTATGGATCTGTTCAGTCCGTTTGCGCCGACCACCGTGGATCGAGATTACAAGGCCGGTGATGATCTGCTGATTATCGATAAGCTGTTTCAGGATGGCAGCGACCTGCAGCTACTTGGCGTGGCCCGACGCAATCTGGAGGGACAGGCCAGCGCTTCTGTAGCCAGCGCGGCGGTTAAATGGCACACCTTCGTTGGCGCTGGCGAGCTTGAATTGTTTGCCGGTAAACACTATTCCGATCAGGTATACGGCGGTTCGGTGCGAGTGCCTCTCGGTGGGGCGATGCTGCGAACCGATCTGGTGACGACGCGGCTCGAAGGTGGCGACTGGCGCTTGTCCGGCATCGTCAATATGGATACCAGTTTTTCAACCCTGGGCAAGCCCACCTACGCCTTCGCCGAGTACTATCACAACGCTTTCGGGGTAAAGAAGTTGCCACAATCTGTGCTGCAGCTACCTCTGCCGCTGGTCGAGAGGCTCGGTCGTGGTGAAGTTTTCAATTTGATGCGGGACTATCTCGCCCTGGGCGGGTCGATCGAGTGGCATGCTCTATGGAATCAGACGCTCACTTTGATAGGCAACCTGCGTGATGGTAGCAGCCTGTTGCTGGCGCAAGTGAGCTACACGCAGAGCGATCATGCGACGGTCGAATTGGGTGTGGTGGCCGCCATCGGTAAAGCCGGTCAGGAATTTGGTGGAGTGCCGGTGTTTGGAAAGACGGCCACCAGCGGCGGGGCGATCCAGGGTTATCTGCGCTGGGCTTACTATTTCTAAACCGGCTCTGGGGCACCTCTGAGCTTTCGGGAGTTGTTCAGAGGATCCCTAGCATCGAGTGCATGCTCATGCGATCCGGTCCGGCTTCGAAGCGGGCAGCCGCATTTTTTCTGCGGCCGCGTAACATGTAGCGCAACACCTTACGCCTGATGGTCGATTCCTTGAGGAACTCGCCAGGCTTTTCCAGCAGGTGAAAGGTACGCATCACCCCTCTGAAGACTTCAATTTCCTGACCCGAGGCGGCCCTGAGCGCTTCGCCGAATGACAACGAAAACCATTTCTTCAGTGTATTCGGTTTGTTGGAAAGCCGCCCTGACAAGATTTCGGCCGCGCGCCTGATACCACTCCTGTCCTCTCTCAAGCTGGCTTCGAAAATCGGCCGCAGTTCAGCCTCGGTGCGCTCGGCGAAATGCACAGCCCTGCGCTCGGGATCGGAGTGTGTGGCCAGCACCTCGGTGAGGATCTGTGCGTGCAACACACCGAGGCTGCAACCGCGACCATACAGAGGATTGGTGCGTACGGCCGCGTCTCCCAAGGCAAAAAAATTGTGGATGAGCGGGTGGCCTCTTTCGTCCAGAAAGTGACGCCACACCGCCTGGATATCCGCAATTCCAAAAGGTGCGGTGGTGCTGGCACTTTTGCCTTCGCGAATCCAGGGCTCGAGTCCGGTGATGGATCGACAGATCGTGTCGAACCGGTCCGGGTTCCGCACCGCC
>QIDL01000509.1 GCA_003228415.1 Gammaproteobacteria bacterium
ATTGCCCGGATGGCGGTGCTCGATGCCGGTTGGCCTCTGACCACTACCGGGGTCACGCTGCACCGTTTTTGCGGTAGTGGTCAGCAGGCTGTCACCTTTGCCGCCATGGGCATCATGTCAGGGCATCAGGAGGCGGTGATCGGTGGCGGTGTGGAGTCCATGTCCCGCTATGCGCCCAACCACGCCGATGGATTTCATGCCAACAACGAACATCTGCTGGCACTGCATCCCCAGGTTCCCCAGGGCATCTCGGCGGACCTGATCGCGACCCTGGAAGGATTCAGCCGTGAAGATGTCGATGGATATGCTGTGGAGAGTCAGACGCGAGCCGCGCGATCCATTGCAGAAGGCCGCTTCGAAAATGCGTTGATCCCCATCTATCACGATCACGGTGAGTTGGCCCTCGATCGGGACGAACACCCGCGACCCGGAACCACGATGGCAAGTCTCGCCGGACTCAATGCGTCCTTCGAAGCCATGGGAAAGGTGCAGGTAGCCGGTTTTCCGGCGGCCTTCGACGAGATGGCGAAGGCCAGGTATCCCGAAGTCGACGAGATGATCCACGTTCACCACGCAGGAAATTCATCCGGTGTGGTCGACGGTGCGAGCGCGGTGCTGGTGACGAGCCCGGACTATGCGAAGGCGCACGGTCTGATACCCCGTGCGCGCATTCGCATGACTGCCACCGCGGGCACGGAGCCTCTCATCATGCTGACAGCGCCTGCACCGGCGGCAGAGCGATGTCTGGTCAAGGCCGGGATGACCCCGAGCGATATCGATCTCTGGGAGATCAACGAAGCCTTTGCGGCGGTGGTGCTGAAGTTCATGAAAGACATGGGGGTGGAGCCGGATGTGGTGAATATCGATGGGGGTGCCATCGCACTCGGGCATCCCATAGGTGCAACAGGCGGTATGCTCATTGGCACGGCGGTCGACCAACTGGAACGGCAAGACAAGGAAACGGCGCTGGTGGCAATGTGTACCGGTGGGGGCATGGGAACCGCCACCATCATCGAGCGAATGTCATAGGCTCCGTTCGAGAGTCACTGCGTTTTATGACCACCGACCCAGATGGGGCTCGACCAGGCCATGGCGTCGTTGGCCTGGCGAACCCGGACGAAGTAATAGTCTCCCTGCTTTTTCGAGCTATCGGAAAATTCGAAGCGCACATCACGGCTGCCCTGGGAAACGACCCGGCGCAATCTGACAACGTCGACATAGTCGCCTGCGGGGACCGACTGCTGCACCTTGCCGTTTTCCATGTCTCGCAGCGCCAGGGAAATACTGGCGCCGGCCACAGGTTGGGCTCTTCTATACAGGGGGGGCGCACCACCCGATTCCCGGGTTGGTTCCAGCTCGAGGTGAATGGCGGTGGAGCGCTTGACGTTGTTGAGCCTGAGTTTCATTGAGCTGGTGTCGCCCCGTGTCAGGGTGGCGAACTTGATCATCTGTTGATCTTCGGCGTCTCTTTCGATCGACTGCAGCACATGGTTATGAAAATCCATGCCCTCGACCGACTCAATATCGGCGTTCTCCACCAACAGGGTGCCGCGCCAGTGTCGCCAGCCCCTGGGATTGTCGTTGGGATGGAAGGGTGTTGAATCCGAACCGAAGCTGAGCAGGAGAGTCTCTTCGCTGGCAAGTCGCGAATCCAGATCGGTGAGGTAATCCTGCTCCCAGACCGTGTGGTCGTTTTTAACCACGGTAATACTTTCGATGGGTGCGGTTCCGATGACACGCCCCTGAAGCGTGCGTTGTTCGGAAAATTGCGCCCGCTGGCCCATGCCGACATTGTTCAGACTGACATCGAGGATTATTCGGTCACCAGTGGTGGCATAGGCTTTGAGCGCCTTCATGGCGTCGAAAATTGCGTCTGTGGTCCTGGTAGGCGCCAGTATCGCTCCGAGCCCACCGCGCTGGGCGAGTGACCCATTGTTTGGCGCCGTATAGCCGGGCTGGCTGAGATGGTTGTCTGAGGCGGCGATGAAACCAACCTGATGGCCGTGATTCAGGTACATCCGACCGAACCATTCGAAGTTGCCGTGCTGAGACATGATCTCGACCAGCGGTTCCAGCTCCGGATCGCTCAATCGATAGTCACCGGATTGGTGGGCATGAGGGATTACCACTATATCTCGCGGATCTGCGTTCGCCCGCAGGCCGGCGTAGAGCCGAGACAGCGTTGGAAAGAACTGGGCAGACACTCGCTCACGTGAATCGGGTGTGCGGAACAACACGTTGTGATGCCCGCCCTGAAAGTTACGTACCGTCCACTCGTAGCCGAGATAGGCGATGAAGGTGCCTTCCTCGGTATAGCTCCGTACGTTCTCCCGCAGCACCTCCCACTCCTGATCATCCATCCAGATGTCATGCTCCGAATGAGTGACATAATCGAGCCGGGCATCGTCCCGGGCCCAGGTCATGAATCGCTCGGGAGTACCGATTCCTTCGGCGAATCCTGAATGGCCGTGGGTATCCCCCCAATAGATCCGGTGAGCCGGATTTTCCTGGACGAGAATGGGATTGACCTGGCCTCGGATGTTGCCATCGCGGCTCTCGATGCTGAAGTGATATGCACCGGATTCTTCGAGCGTCATACCCTTCAACAGGGTAATGGCAGTGTCGCTCGCTGGAATCTCCTTGAATACATCGCCGTTCAACAGGAGACGCAACGCCGGGTGGCCGTCCAGCGCTCTGTTGTAGTACCTGTCTTCGGCACGAATTGACAGAGTGAACGGCTCGCCCGGCATCACCACCGATGGGCCAAAGCCATGCACCCGTTCAATTCTGGTGCCAGTGACCCGGATTGGTTGAATCGGCAGACTCAGGAAAGGTTCATCCTGATTGAAAGCGAGGTAAATCGGCAGCGGCATGCGATCGCTGGAAAAGTCCGCCATCAGAAATCCGCGACTGCCTTCGTCGGTGTCACCATAGGTGATGGTGACCTGATCCTCGGTCTCGAGAGTACCGGCGGCGAGGCGGAACACCAGCGTCGGTATCTGACCACGAAATCCCCCATGCATACCGGTCATTGGCGCACTATCCACCGTGAAGCTGACTCGAGCGTTGCTGCTGGTGATGCTGATGTAGTTATCGGCCGAGGGATTCCCGGTCTGCCAGACGCCGTAGTTGGGCATGAAGTGCCGGGCGATCATGAAGCCGCCGCCGGTCTGAATCTGCCGTGCCCCCACGGTGTAGGTCTGCCGGATAGTCGCGTACCGGCGAGCTTCGAAGGGCCCGGGATCAGCCGTCAGCTCGCCGATCGCATTCGGCTGCTCGTCGAGCAGTGTCATCTCGAATATGAATTCGTCGATGACGTAGGATCGGTCACGTAGCAGATCGGGGTAGGCAAATACCGCCGCTACCGCTTGAGTGAGATTTACCGGCAGATCGCCGCCGTTCAATGCATAGGCGTTGGCCCATTGCCAGAGCAGCCGGGACCGCCCCTGCTGGTTGATCGAGTCGGTGCCCCGGAGAGTGACATCCGCCTTGAGCTTCTCAACTCGAGCGCGGAGATCCGGCGTCAGGTAGTCACCGTTGGTCGCAAACACCGAGGTGCTGATGCAGACGAGGCAGACGCCGAGCAGAATGCCGGCGACAGCCGATCCGGATAACACCGTTCTACCTGATAGTGGGAACACCAATGACCTGACCATGAGTTAGCTCCTGTGGGGGTGCTGAGGAACATATGAGCAAACGGGAAATGTTCCGATGTTCCCTAGTTTAGCCAAGCTGGTTTCACCTCGGCAAATGGGCTATAAGTTGCTCAGGATGCGTTTTTTGATGTTCGCGCGGATGTGTGCGTGGGGGGCGGGGTGTGAGTGACGTGGTGAGTGGCGCTGTCGGTGAAGGCAGGACGATGGCTGAAGGTGAGGTGGAACTCCAGCTCGATTGGATGGATCGGCAGGGCGAGTGGGGAATGCGGGCGACTGCCGGCAAGCAGGGTCTGACC
>QIDL01000161.1 GCA_003228415.1 Gammaproteobacteria bacterium
CCACCCTGCGTGGTTTCTGAATCTGGAGGCCACTCCTGCCTGCCAGGTGCAGGTCGCGACAGTTGAGATGACGGCCACTGCCCGTGTTGCCGAAGGCGCCGAGCGGGAAGACCTCTGGGCCCAGCTCGCCGAGGTCTATCCCCCTTACAACGCCTATCAATCCTCTGCGGGCGATCGACAAATACCTGTGGTGGTACTCGAACCGTCCTGAGCAGCGATGCATGAGCTGTAGAATCGTGCCCTTGCTGGTAAATAATTAGGGAACCTCATGCCTGGCCTTCTCCCAGACGTCGACCCCGACGGCCTGCTCGAATATTCGGTCGTCTATACGGACCGCGCCCTGAACCACATGTCTGGATCGTTTCAGGCCACCATGAACGATCTCTCACGAATGCTGAAATCGGTTTACCACGCGCACTCCGCCGTGATCGTCCCGGGCAGCGGAACATTCGGGATGGAAGCGGTCGCGCGCCAGTTCGCGAACGACAAAAACTGCCTGGTGATCCGTAACGGCTGGTTCAGCTATCGCTGGAGCCAGATTTTCGAGATGGGCCGGATACCTTCCGAGACCACGGTGCTGAAAGCCCGGCCCATCGGTAATGAACCGCACTCGGCCTTCGCACCTGCACCGATCGAAGAAGTGGTGACCAGCATTAAATCGGCACCGCCGGATCTGCTGTTTGCACCCCATGTGGAAACCTCGTCCGGCATGATCCTGCCTGATGATTACATCCGCACCGCAGCCGACGCCATTCACGAAACGGGGGGTCTATTCGTCCTCGATTGCATCGCCTCCGGTACCGTCTGGGTAGACATGGAGGCGCTCGGTGTCGACGTGCTGATCAGCGCGCCGCAGAAAGGCTGGAGCGGATCTCCCTGTTGCGGTCTGGTGATGCTGTCCGAGACGGCCCGGCAGGCCATTGAGACCACCACCAGCTCCAGCTTCGCCTGTGATCTCAAGAAATGGCTGGAGATCATGGAAGCCTACGAGAACGGCGGCCATGCCTACCACGCCACCATGCCGACGGACGGTCTCAGGATCTTGCGCGCGGTGATGATGGAAACCGAACGCCTCGGGTTCGACACGGTGAAAGAGGCCCAGATAGAACTCGGCCTCAAGATTCGTGCCCTGCTGGCGGATCGTGGTATTCAAAGCGTTGCCGCGCCTGGTTTTCAAGCCCCCGGCGTTGTGGTTTGTTACACCGATGACATCGACATCAAGAACGGTAAAAAATTTCTCGACGAAGGCATGCAGATCGCCGCTGGCGTGCCATTGCAATGCGACGAACCGACCGGGTTCAGCACGTTTCGTATCGGCCTGTTCGGTCTCGACAAGCTGACCAACGTCGACGCTGCTGTGGAGAGGTTCCGGGTCGCGCTGGACGCCATCGGTATTTAACACCGCCCATTGGAAGGCAATCTATGGAACGCGATACTCACAGCCTGGCCGTCGGTTATCTGCTATGGATCTTCGGTTTTCTTGGTGCCCACCGCTTTTACTATGGTCGCCCGATAAGCGGCACAATTTATCTTTTCACCTTCGGCTTGTTTCTAATCGGTTGGCTGGTGGACCTCATCCTCATGCCGAAGCTCGAGGCACACGCGGATAGGGTCTACACGTCCGGCAGATTCAGCTATACCGTATCCTGGGTACTTCTGACATTTCTGGGACTCTTCGGAATTCACAGATTCTACCTCGGCAAGTGGGGCACCGGCCTGATCTATCTGTTTACCGGCGGCCTTTTTCTGGTTGGGATCATCTTCGACTACTGGACATTGAATGATCAGATCAGTCAGGAGAACCAGGCACGCTATGCATACGCTTGAGCCCTAACCGCCGAAATCATCCAGCAGGATGTTTTCCGATTCAACGCCAAGGTCTTCGAGCATCTGCAGCACCGCTGCGACCATGGGAGGTGGACCGCAGAGGTAGTATTCGCAGTCTTCCGGATTCGGATGGTTTTTCAGGTAGTTGTCGAAGACAACCTGGTGAATGAAGCCGGTATGCCCCTCGAAGTCGTCTTCCGGCAGCGGATCAGACAGCGCGACGTGCCATTCGAAATTGTCGAATTGCCTGGCCAGCTCATCGAATTCTTCCGTATAAAACATCTCCCGCAGCGACCGGGCACCATACCAGTAACTCATTTTGGCCTGCCGGTTACCACGCTTGAGTTCATCGAATATCTGCGAGCGTAGCGGCGCCATACCGGCTCCTCCACCGATCCAGATCTTTTCAGCAGGGGTGTCTTTGACGAAGAAGTCGCCGTAAGGCCCAAAGACCGTGAGTTTGTCCCCCTGCTTCAGATTAAAGACGTAAGACGACATTTTACCCGCTGGTACATCCATGCCTGGGGGGGGTGAAGCGATGCGGATATTGAATTTGAGTATCCCTCTCTCTTCGGGATAGTTAGCCATGGAATAGGCTCGAATCGTGGGCTCTGTGACCCTGGAGTGGTACTTCCAGACATCAAAGCGGTCCCAGTCTTCGTGGTATTCGTCCTCGACATCGATTTCCTTGTAGTCCATTTCATAGGGCGGAATTTCGAGCTGCACATAACCGCCAGCCTGGAAATCCACATTGGCCCCTTCCGGCAGCTTCAGGTTCAGCTCCTTGATGAAGGTCGCAACGTTCGGATTGGAGGTCACCTCGCACTCCCAGCGCTGGACGCCGATGGCGTCTTCAGGAATCTGAATCTTCATATTCTGCTTGACGGCGACCTGGCAGGATAATCGCCAGTGGTCGCTGATCTCACCGCGGGTGAAGTGTCCTTCTTCGGTGGAAATAATGCTCCCTCCACCACCGATCACACGGCACCGACACTGTCCACAGGTCCCGGCGCCGCCGCAGGCGCTGGCGAGAAAGATGCCTTCGTCGGCCAGGGTGCCAAGTAGTTTGCCACCGGCCGGTACCACGATCGATTTGCTGGAATCTTCGTTTATTTCGACGCTGACGTCGCCACTGCTGACCAGTCTCGAACGTGCGAGCAAAATGATCATCACCAGAAACAGCACGGTGCCGGTAAACATCCCAACACCCAATAGGATCGTCGTACCCACTAGATATCGATTCCGCCGAAGGACATGAAACACAGGCTGATCAGACCAACGGAAATAAAGGTGATACCCAGGCCCCTGAGCCCTTCCGGCACATCGCTGTATTTGAGCTTTTCCCGGACACCGGCCAGTGCCGTGATCGCCAGCGCCCAGCCGACTCCGGCGCCAACGCCAAACACCGTACTCTCCGTGAACGTATAGTCGCGCTCGACCATCCACAGGCTGGCACCGAGGATTGCGCAGTTGACCGTGATCAGCGGCAAAAACACGCCCAGCGCGTTATAGAGCACGGGGACATAGCGATCCAGGAACATCTCCAGTATCTGTACGATGGCGGCAATGACACCGATATAGGAAAGGTACCCTAGAAAACTCAGATCCACGTCCGGCAACCCCGCCCAGGCAAGCGCGCCATCCTTGAGCAGGTAGTTATAGATCAGATTGTTGACCGGGACCGTAATGGCCAACACGACGACCACTGCCACCCCCAGTCCGAATGCGGTAGAGATCTTCTTGGAGATGGCGATGAACGTGCACATCCCGAGAAAAAAGGCCAACGCCATATTCTCCACAAAAACGGAGGTGACAAAGAGGCCAAGGTAATGTTCGAGCATCTACATGGCCTCGTTGTAGTGAGCGTCGGGAGCAATTTCGTACTCCGCTTCTTCGACCTGATCCGGCTTCCAGGATCTGATCGCCCATATGAACAGCCCGATGATGAAGAACGCACTCGGTGCCAGCAGCATCATGCCGTTGGCCTGATACCAGCCCCCGTCGGTAACCTTCGGCAGAATTTCATAACCGAGCAACGTCCCCGACCCAAGCGGTTCGCGAACCAGTGCCACTCCAATGAGAATGACGCTATAGCCGGCACCGTTCCCAAGGCCATCCAG
>QIDL01000319.1 GCA_003228415.1 Gammaproteobacteria bacterium
AAACAACCAGCCCTCATTGAATCGACCCATGACCCCGAGAATGCCACCACAGACCAGGCTGCTGGTGACCAGGCCGCCCCAGAATCCTTGCCACGTTTTTCCCGGGCTGACCGCGGGTGCCAGTTTGTGCCGGCCAAAGCGGCGTCCGGCGAAGTAAGCGCCTATGTCAGCAAAAGCGACCAACAAAAACAGCCACAACATCCAGTGCGAGCCGTCCGGCGCCGAACGAATGACGACCACAGCGATCCAGGAAGCCCACATGATAAGAATGCCAAGCGCACCGGTGACCCAGCCACGGATGTAGTTACCGCTGGCGGGATAGCCCACGACGCCTCCCAGGGCGATGACCCAGACGACTGCGCCGATCAGTAATCCCGGTTCTACCAGCACATCGAACCACCAGCTGAGTCCAACCAGTACCACGAAGATCAATGCGTAGCCACAACGGGCCGGCAGACTTTCCAGGCCGGCGAGACCGGCATATTCGTAGGCACCCAGGATCCCGACCAGGCAGAACACCAACGCATAGACTGACAGCGGCAGCAGATAGATGGTAATCAGCGCCGCGACGGCAAGTACCAGCCCCGTGATAATCCGGGATCTAAGCATAATTGAGCTTAGGTGCGCCGTCCGAAGCGACGCTGACGCTCGACAAACAGGGAAAGAGCGCGGTGCAGGCACTCCTCATCGAAATCCGGCCAGTAGGCATCTGTGAAGAAGAGCTCCGTGTAGGCCATATCCCAGAGCAGGAAATTGCTGATGCGGTTGTCTCCACCTGTTCGAATACATAATTCCGGCGGGGGCAGATCGCCCAGAGAAAGATAGCCGGAAAATGTGTCTTCATCGATCTCATCCGGGTCGACCCGACCGGCTTTCACATCCCTTGCCAGCGCTCGTGCGGCCTCGGTGATATCCCAACGGCCACCAAAGTTGGCGGCAATGTTGAGCTGCATCCGAGTGTTCGTGCAAGTTCGCTGTTCCGCCTTGTGCATGCGACTCTGTAAATCCAGATCGAAGCGACTGCGATCCCCGATGACCCTGAGCCGCACTTCACGCTGGTTCAGTTCTTCGATGTCATTTTCCAGCACGTTGCGCATCAGATCCATCAGCAGATTGACTTCGCGGGTGGGACGACGCCAGTTTTCGGTGCTGAAGGCGAAGAGCGTCAGACACTTTATCCCGGCATCCGCGCAGGCTTCGGCCACCGCTCTGACTTTGCGCGCACCGGCACGATGACCGGCCGCACCCGGCAATCGACGCGCTTTCGCCCAGCGATAGTTGCCGTCCATGATTATCGCCAGGTGAGCGGGAGCCGCGCCCGCATTCATCTGATCGGTAACTTTCTGATCGGCAACTTTCTGATCGGCAACTTTCTGATCGGCAAGAAGGTGCTGATGACCTTCTGCGGGAACTGTGGCGCTCAATTCAGACATGCCATGCGAGCCCAGCCGGGGCTTCGGACTTCCATGAGTTCGGCTTCTTTTGCCGCCAGCGAGCTATCCGCTTTGCCGATCCAGCGATCGGTGAGTTTTTGAACGTCGTCTTCGGCGCGGTGAGCATCATCCTCTGCCACCTCCTTTCCCTTGACCAGCTCTCGAATATCGGCAATGGCATCGCGGCGAATGTTGCGAACAGCGACCCGGGCGTTTTCCGCTTCCTGCTTGGCATGACGAGCCAGATCCCGACGATTTTCTTCGGTCAAAGCGGGCAGCGGCACTCGGACAAGGTCACCGGTCGACAACGGGTTAATGCCGATATCACTCTTCAGCAGGGCCTTTTCGATGTCAGGAATCATATTTTTTTCCCAGGGCGAAATTGCCAGAGTGCGGGCATCTTCAACGGTGATGGTCGCGACTTGATTGATCGGTGTCGGGTTGCCGTAGTAGTCAACTTCGATACCGTCGAGCAATCCTGGATTTGCTCGGCCGGTGCGGATTCGTGCGAAATTGGCGGCAAGCACGTCCAGAGACTTGCCCATCCTTTGGTTCGCATCCTCTTTGATTTCTTCGATCATCGCAATCCAGGCATGGCCTGTCGTCTTATCCCTTTGACCCTGTGATTCGGGTGCCAACCTTGTCACCGTTGATGATCGCGGTCAATGCACCTTTGGTACGCATGTCGAAGACCACAACGGGCATATCATGGTCCCTGCACAAACAGATCGCCGTGAGGTCCATCACACCAAGCTGTCTTTCCAGCATCTCGTCGTATGAAAGCACATCATATCGCTGAGCATCCGCTTCTATGAGCGGATCTGCGGTATAAACGCCATCGACCTTGGTGCCTTTCAGTACCGCGTCCGCCCCCACTTCAATCGCTCGAAGACAGGCGGCTGTGTCGGTCGTGAAAAACGGATTGCCGGTGCCCGCGACAAAGATCACCACCTCTCCGGATTCGAGAGATTTTACCGCGGCATCTCGCGAATAGCCGGTCACAACACCGGGAATCGCAAGTGCGGAATAGAGGGTGGTATTGATCCCCGAGCGCAGCAGCAGATCCCGAAAAGCCAGCCCGTTCATCACTGTAGCCAACATGCCCATCTGATCGCCGGTGACCCTATCCATGCCAGCAGCCTGCAATGCGGCCCCACGAAACAGGTTGCCGCCACCGAGTACCACCGCCAGTTGCCCACCGGCGCTGATCAGACCACGGATCTGAGCGGCGAGGTCGTTGAGAATCTGCGGATCGATACCGAATCCACCGACTGACCGCGGTGCCTCACCGACTGACCCCGGTGCTGCAGCACCGACTGACCTCGGTGCCTCACCGACAGCTTCCGACTCGGAAGGCGCCAGGGCTTCGCCGCTCAGCTTCAGAAGCACCCGCTTCAATGGGTCAATCCGTGCCGCGGACCTGAGCGGCCACTTCCGCGGCAAAGTCCTGTTCGTCCACCTCGATGCCCTCGCCTACTTCAAAGCGAACGAATTGCCGACAGCCGTTGCCTTTCTCCGCCAGCAGCTTGCTGATTTTCAGTTTGGAGTCTTTGACGAAAGGCTGATCCACCAGGCTGACCTCAGCCAGAAATTTACGCACCCGGCCTTCAACCATCTTCTCGACGATTTCGACAGGTTTGCCACTTTCCTGGGCCTGGATAGCGTAAATTTCCCGCTCCTTGTCCAGCACCTCGACCGGAACCTCAGAAGATTCCACCACCATGGGATTGATAGCCGTGATGTGCATTGCGATGTCGCGACCAAGCTCAACGTCGGATTTGGCCAACTCCACCAGAGCCGCCTTACGGTTATCGCTATGGATGTAACTGGTGACAAAACCATCGTTGGTGGTGACGAAAGCGCCTCGACGTACGCTGATGTTCTCACCAATTTCCTGGACCAGCGTTTCTCGTTTCGCTTCGAGCCCACCGGCTACGACAGCGGCCACATCACTGGTGCGTGAGGCAAACAGGGCCTCCAGCACCTCTCGGACAAAGGCGATGAATTTTTCGTTTTTCGCCGCAAAATCGGTCTCGATGTTCACTTCTATGAGCGCACCGCTGCGGTTGTCATCCGCCACCTTGATACCAAGCAATCCGTCTGCCGTGGTACGCCCGGCTTTCTTAGCGGCCTTCAAGGCACTGTGCTTCCTGAGCTCGTCGATGGCACGTTCGATATCACCGTCGGTTTCGGTCAGCGCCTTCTTGCAATCCATCACCCCCAGACCCGTACGCTCACGCAGTTCCTTGACCATCGCCATGGAAATCGACATCTGCCTACTCCTTTTTTGCGTCTGGGTCCGCTTCATCCGCAACCGGGTCGGATTCGACCGCAACCGGGTCGGATTCGACCGCAACCGGGTCGGGTTCGGCCACTTCTGCAACCGGGTTCGCCACCGATTCCTGTGTCGGAGCGACTACGTCCGAGGGGGTTTCTGCAACGGATCCTGCTGCGTCAGCAGCAACGGATCCCGCAACGTCAGCAGCCACGGCTGAGGCTGCTTC
>QIDL01000246.1 GCA_003228415.1 Gammaproteobacteria bacterium
CCCGGACCACGGGTCCGCTACCGGGATTTGATAGAAGCATACTATCCGCCAAATCATCGGCGGGCTGCGGTGAGCGTGTTGGAGTCCACCGAGTCGATGATCGCTGCGGGGTTGGAACCGACACTCGAGTCGGTCGCCATCGAGGCTGGGATACAACCTCGCGAACTGCAACGCGCGCTCGCCTCCGGTGGGCTGACAATGCGCTCCACGACGGAACGAATCCGCGTTGCAATCGCTGAAGAGCTGCTGGCGGAATCCACCGATCCCATACTGGATATCGCCCTGGCTACCGGCTACACCAGCCACCAGGCACTGACCAGGGTATTCAAGCGCTGGCGGGGACTTGCGCCGGTGGAATATCGGCACCACGTGGAGAAAAACCGCTGTCATCCGGACCCGGCGGCGACCCCTGGGAAAGCCTAGATCACTATCTATCTAATTGATTTATATAGATCTTCAGATCTACACCGTGTTCTTTGATCCCGCGTCTACTCTATGGGATATCGCCACGGATTATCCGGTTGCTCCACCTCTTCATCCACCATCCATAATGGAACCGCAAGACCGGTTCCGATGGTCTTGAAGAGCACCGTTACCCGGGTTCCAATACCAACCCGACCAACCAGGTCTGGAGGTGCCAGCTCGGCATCCGCCGTGGCAAGATTGCCCTGCACTCGCAGCCCATCGAATTCTTCGGGTTCGTTGCGTTGCTCGTCCAGTTCCACCAACAGCAACAGGTAGGGCGTGTGGGCCCTGAAGACCGGCTGGATCGCATGGTGTATCTCACCGTAGGAGTAAACGGTGCCGCACCCGCTGAGGCGTTCCCAGGTTGATTCTGGATGCGAGCAGAACGGACAGGCCGTCGTCGGCGGAACACGTTTCAAGTGACAGCTCACACACCGTTGTGCGCGCAGCTGCTGCTGGCCGCAATAGCCGAAGAATTCGAAATATTCCCGATCGACTTCGTCGATGTGAACGGGCATTCCCAGGTATTCACCCTCCAATGCCATGCTCAAGCTCCTCTTGCCATGACCATGGCCGAACCTATGCCGGGCGTACCCCAACCCAGATTGGCAGTGAGTTCCACGTTCTTTACCTGACGGCAACCGCCCTCTGCGTAGTCAAAGGTGTGTTGACGCCTGCCGTCGGGTCCGACCGGGCAGCCGTCGTCCACATCGTGACGCAACTGCCGCACGTTCTCGATGACCATGTTGATTCCATGGGTATAGCCTTCACACAGGTGGCCGCCGCTGGTGTTGTTCGGCCGCTCGCCGCCAAGCCTCATCACGCCCGAGCTCACGTAGTCCCCACCTTCTCCTTTCTTACAGAAACCATAGTCCTCGAGCTGCAGCAGCGTCGTGAACGTGAACGCGTCGTATGACCCGGTAACCTGTATGTCTTCCGGTCCGACCCCGGCGTTGGGCCAGAGGATGTCCTTTGCGTAGTGACCGGCCACCGTCGAAATGGGTCCCGACTGATAATGCATGTCGCCGCGCGGCTTGATACAACGACCCACCACGGATTGGATGACGGCGGGTGTGTGCCGACAGTCTCTGGCGCGATCCACGCGAGTCACGACGATGGCAGTCCCGTTATCTGTTTCGACACAGCAATCGAGCAGATGCAGGGGTTTTACGATCATTCGACTGGATAGCACGTCATCGACCGTGGTGAGTTTCCTGTAATAGGCCTTGGGATTGTTGGCAGCATGCTCCGAGTGGATAACCTTGACGTGAGCCACCTGTTCAGGCGTCGTTCCGTAGTCGTACATGTGCCGCATGAAAGAATGGCAGAACATCTGCCCGGCGCTGGAAAGGCCGACGCCGCGGGTCAACAGGCTGCTGCCCGACAGCGCAGAACGCCCGCCTCGGCCTGTGCCTCCAATACGCACCTGACTGAAGCCGTTCATGGCGCGATAGATCACCACCGTCTTGCACATGCCCGCTTCGATGACGCCCATGGCAATTCCGACCAGCGCTTCGATACTGGATCCACCACCGTAGACGTCCATATGAAAGTTGAGCCGCATACCCAGGTCTCCGGCGACGGTTGGAGAGGGTGTGGAGTCGTTGTGGCTGTAGGACAGCATGCCGTCCACGTTGTCCGTTGTGAGTCCTGCGTCTTTTATAGCCGCGCGTACCGCCCTCGTTCCCAGAGCCCGTGTCGTGCACCCCGATCCACGCGTGTATTCTGTTTCGCCCACGCCAACGATGGCGTACCTGCCGCGCAGATATTTCGATGAGCTGGCGTCCAGTTCCTGGGTCATGGGACTTCCTCCCTCAACCGCGGACCGCAGAGAACCCGGTAAGCTCACGGCCAATAACAAGGCGTTGAATCTGGGACGTGCCATCCGGCACCAGCCACATACGCGCATCGCGAAAACAACGCTCCAGCCTGGTCTCCCGCGCCAGTCCCATGGCTCCAAGACACTCCATTGCCTTCGAGGTCACCCGCAGACCCATCTCGGTGGCAAAGGCCTTGGCGATGGACACCTCATAGTCGGCCTTGCGTCGCGACCTCAGCTGTCGCGCCTGGTAGGTCAGCAGGCGAGCCGCTTCGAGGTCCATGGCCATGTCCGCCAGCAGCCCCTGCACCATCTGAAAGCGGCCGATCTCACGACCGAACTGTTTACGCTGTTGCACATAGTCGACGGCGACCTCCAGTGCCCGCCGGGCGATGCCACAGGAAATGGATGCACACATCACGCGGGCGGAGGAAAAATCAAACGGGCTGCGGCCGACCGTACGCCCACCCAGAGCCAGGTCGGCGGAATCTTCCCGCCAGCCACCCAGCCTGTTGATCGCGGGCACTTTCAGGTCATTGAAGTACAGCTCCGAGGTTGGGAAGGCCCTGACCCCGATGGTTTCGATGTCGCGGCTTTCGAACGGCGTCTCATGACGGTCCACCAGAATCTGGCGCAGCCCCGCCGTACCTCTGGACGGATCGGTTTGTACGGTCACGCAGGCCACGTCGGCGATGTGGCCGTTGCTGATCCAGGTCTTGGTGCCATTGAGGACCCAATGATCCTCTTTGATGTCCGCGCGACATCTGATCCCGGTCGGATCCGAGCCAACATCCGGCTCGCTGATTGCCATGCAGCCGATGAGTTCACCATTCATGAGCGGCTCGGCCAATCGGTCGCGCACTTCGGGATGAGCCGACGCCGCTACCAGCGGACCGGCTACTGCAGCGATATAGACAAGCCCTCCCAGACTCGGAAACACACGGCCCATCTCTTCATACAAGATACCTTCGATGATGGGATCTTCGGCTCGTTCGGGACCGATATATCCAAAGGGAATGAGTTTTTTGAGCAGTACCTTGGCAAGCTCCGACGTCATTTCCTCGTCACCGTGCGCATCATCATAAGGGCGGATTTCGGTATCGAGGAATCTCCGTACGCTGTCTCTGACCATTCGTTGTTCTTCGTTGAATTCGAACTCCATGGGCCTCCTTAAACACTGATTCGTTACAGATTGACGCTGAAGCCTCCATTGACAGGATACGTTTGACCGGTGATCCAGCTCGAAGAGTGAGAGGCAAGAAAGGTCACCATGGCGGCAACATCGCTGGGTTCACCGAAGCGACGAATGATGTAGCCCTTGAGCATGCGTTTGGCCAGCTCTTCATTGCTGGTGGCAGCCTCTATCGCAGGTGTGCGGGTGGCGGCAATGGCAACGTTGTTGGCGGTAATGCCGGCTCGACCCAGGCTGCGCGCCAACGCGCGGGTAAGACCCGCGGCCCCGGCTTTCGCCGCAGAGTACGCTTCAAGGCCGGGCTCACCGACACGGCCGGCATCGCTGATAATGGTGATGAGGCGTCCACCGTTGCCCGCTTCGAGCATCCCGGGTATGACGACCCGACAGCAATTCAGGACTCCGTATAGATTCACCTCTATAAACGGTGCCCAGTTCGATGGATCCGTTTCCCAGAAT
>QIDL01000508.1 GCA_003228415.1 Gammaproteobacteria bacterium
GGCATGCAGAGTGGCCGCAGTGCCTCGGCGGTCGGCGATGCGACGACGAAAGCCGTGGTGAGCGGAATTGTCGCAGTTATTGTGATGACGGCCATTTTCTCGGTCATTACCAGCGCGTTGGGGATCTGATGATGTCGGCTGACGTAGCAGCAGTATCCGTGGAAACCTTGCGGATGGCCTACGGAGATTTCGTCATCCAGCCTGATGTCAACTTCAGCGTTCGAGCTGGAGAAGTCTTTGTGATCATGGGTGACAGCGGAAGCGGTAAGAGCACGTTGCTGCGGCATCTGATCGGGCTGCAAAAACCCGCGGCGGGGTATGTGTTCTATGGCGATATCAACTTCTGGGAACTGAGCACTGACGAGCGCCGGAGATATTCACAACGTTTTGGCGTGTTGTATCAAAGCGGTGCGCTGTGGAGTTCGATGACATTGGCCGAAAACGTTGCTCTTCCGCTCGGAGAACACACCGAGTTCTCTGAGGGACAGATTCGAGACTTGAGTTCTTTCAAACTTTCTCTGGTTGGGCTGGCTGGATTTGAGGGATTCTATCCTTCGGAGATCAGTGGCGGTATGCGCAAACGTGCAGGACTTGCGCGAGCAATGGCTCTGGACCCGGAAATTCTGTTTTTTGATGAACCTTCGGCCGGACTCGATCCGATCAGTTCGAAACGGCTCGATGAGCTGATCCTGGAGCTCAGGGATAGTCTGGGCACGACGATTGTGGTGGTAACTCACGAGCTGGCAAGCATTTTCGCCATCGCCGACAACGCGGTTTTCCTGGATGGAGAGGCGCGAGCTCAAACGGCTCTGGGCAACCCGAAAGAGCTGTTGGCTCATCCACCCAACCCCAAGGTGAGAGAATTTCTCTCGCGGGGTACTAACAATCGTGTGGACCAGGAAATCGTGCCATGAAAGAATCTAATCCGAAGCTGATTGGGGTATTTCTCATCGGAGGCATTGCCCTGGCGGTGCTCGCAGTGGTGTTGTTTTCTAGCCAGGATTTTTTCACCCAGAAACGTCTATTCGTCGCCTACTTCCAACAGTCAGTAACCGGTCTCAATATCGGCGCGCCCGTGAAGTTTCGTGGCATCCCTATCGGTGAGGTGCTGGAAATCGAGGGAATGTACAATCCGGCTGAGGGCACGATGATGCCGCGCGTAACGATCGAGTTTCTTCCTGAGACCCTGGTGAACGCGTATGTAGTAGAAGGCGAGTATACGTTGTTGCCTTTGTTTTTGAAGAACGGTATCCGGGCCAGCCTGAAAGCTCAAAGCCTGCTCACCGGCCAGCTCTACGTTTCACTTGATTTTCACCCGGATACACCCGAACGGAGGCTTGGTAATTCCGAGGATCCGTATCCAGAGTTACCGACCCTGGATTCCCACCTGGACGAAGCTTTGTCGACGTTGTCGGAACTCCCTATCGAAGAAATAGTGGCGCGAGTAGGCAGCACTTTGGAAGCTGCCGAAGCCATTCTGCGTAATCCGAACATTGACAGGGCGTTGGAGATTCTACCCAGGGTGTTGGCAGATGGAGATGCGGCGATAGTCGATTTGAATGATCTGATCAGTGGAGAAATCACCACCGCTGCCAGAGAGGCGACCGAGACTCTCGCAACCGCCCGGGGTTCGATCGATCTGGTAGCGGGAAAGCTGAACAGCGAAACTCTGGCTCAAGTGGATGTGACTCTCCTGGAATTCCAGGCCACGCTGATGCTCCTCCAGAAACGCCTGGACCAGGATGATGTATTGATGCGCGAGATCGTGGCCACCCTGCGAGAACTTGGTCGCACCTCCCGCTCGGTGCGCAAGCTCACCGATTATCTGGAGGCACATCCGGAATCCCTGATTCGAGGAAAGACGCGATGAAAAAATCGACGCTGATTTCAGGCGCACTGGGTGTTCTCACGCTCACCCTGCTCTCCGGGTGTTCCTCATCCCCGCCGGTTCACCTTTATTTGCTCGAGCCTATTGCGGTATCAGAGCGTGCGGGAGAAACAAAGGCGCTGACCATTGCCGTTGGGCCAGTTGAACTGGCCGAACATCTGAATCGCGATGAGATTTTGACACGCGACGAGCCTTATAGAGTAAACGCGGCAGAGTTCGATCGTTGGGCAGAACCGCTTGATCACAACATTGCCGCTGTGCTGGCGGAAAATCTTTCCCTGCTGCTTGCTGCCAATGTTCATACGTATCCGAGGGAGACTGGCTATCAGGCCGACTACTCCGTTCGTGTCCACATTCTCAGATTTGGTACCCAACCCAACAACGAAGTGGTTTTGAGCGCTGATTGGATGATCAGGAATTCGTCGGGCAATAGCATCAAACATTTGAGATCTCGATATTCTGAACGCCGCCAGGACTCTGAAATGGTTTCGATGGTTAGGGCGTTGAGCCGAAACGTTGAACAACTGAGTAGAGATATCGCCAGAGCGATCAATGAAGATCACCCCGAAAATTGAATGAGGTTGAATCCCATGCTCGAAGTCATCCAACCCATCCTGGCACCCGCCGTCATGTTTTCCGCGGGGGGATTGTTGTGCCTGTCTCAGTTTGCCCGCTTCAATGCCGTTATCGGGCAGGTCCGCGCTTTCGATCGGGAGCGCCTGGCCACGCTGTGGGAGATGGACAGTGCAGACCCGGAACGGCGCCAGTTGCTCGATCAGCGTGCAAGCGGTCTGGAGACACAATCCGAAGGGGTGCTGGCACACGCAGCCATTGTCAGGAATGCCCTTCGCTTTCTCGTCGGGGGAATCCTGTTGATGGTGCTATGTTCGCTGGCGGTTGGTGCGTCGTTCATTCTCGCTCCTTTGAGCGCGGTTGCTGTCGGGTTATTTATATTGGGTCTGATTTCTACCTTTGTAGGCCTGTGCCTGGTTTTCTCGGAGTTGCGGGTGAGTATGAAACCGCTCGAGTTCGAGCATGAAAATTTGAAACGGCTGCGTCGCGGAGAAGGATTGCTGGTACAGTTCCCAATTGACTGACAGCCGATATCATGGAAGCGTTGCACTCTGTGAATGCGGGCATGTTCGATTACCGGTTCTGAGTGGAGGCATCAATGGCCGATCGCCAGTGGATCAGAATCACCCACCTGCCGAGCGGTGAAACCATTGCCGAAGGCCCGCTGGGCTGGGGTATCAAGTCGTTTGAAGGTAACTATTATATCCAGTCCCGGTATTTGCGCACCGGTGGATTCAAAATCAACTACCTTCCGGGACTCTGCTTCTATAAGTTTCTTTATGTCTGGATGGACTTTCATTGGCAGAATGACAGATCGCGCAATCTGGGCTGGTACTACTGGTTTCCAAATCCACTGTTTCCCTTCATATGGTTTCGAGTAGCCGTGCCGCGTGACCATCCGGAACTGAGCGTCGAGACGCTGGAGCGGCCGATCACAGCGGAGATCTGAAGGCCCAACCGGTGCCCCGGATCTCCTCGCTAGGGGCGCGATCCCTGTTTGAGCCAGTAGTAGTAGAACGGCAGTCCTGCCAGCACGATGCCGATGCCGACGATGGTCTGATCGAAACGGTTGATCAGCAGATTGCCCAGATACCAGACCGAGATCCCAAGGAACAATACCGGGGTGACGGGATATCCCCAGACCCGATAGGGCCTGGGCAGGTCGGGCTCCCGAACCCGCAGGACCATCACCGCCACCACGGTCAGGCTGATGAACAGATGCGCCACAAATCCAACGTAGCCGAGCAGCTCGCTGTAGGTACCGGCAAGGGCAAACAGACTGGCGATGACGCCCACCAGCAATATGGCCACGGCGGGGCTGTGCCGCGCTTTGTGCACGTGGCTGACACGCTTGAAAAACAGGCCATCCCTGGATAAGGCGAAGACGATGCGCGGATAGTTGAGAAGCTGGGCGTTCAGCACGCCGACCGCGGACAGGGTCACCACCATGGCCATCACATCTGCGCCGACCG
>QIDL01000065.1 GCA_003228415.1 Gammaproteobacteria bacterium
TGTCAAATCGACCTCGGTCGAGCTCCACCTGGTGAGTACCGGGGATCACCTTCAGAGCGCCATTTTTAGCCGTCTCCGCACCGAGCGCCAGCCACACGGAAATGAGTTCCGGGCGATCGAACGACCAGTAACGAATGTCCTGGTGCCATAACGTCGCGCTGGAATAGCCAGGATGTTTCGTCATGACACAGTTGTGATGCGACTGGGAGAGCAGTGGTTCATTCCGGGCGAACAGCCCGCGCAAACGATCGCCCACCAGCTCGCCCGTGGACCAATCGCGAAATCCTTCGTCCCGCGTGCAGGCATTGAGCAGCCGACGCGGTGTATCACCACCGCGAGCCTTACGGCTATCGGGCGAACCCGGATAACCCCGGTCCGCTTCGTATTCCACCGGACCGAGCAACGGGTTCAGATGTTGCCGGGATGCGCTGCTCAACGCCTCGCGGAGTTCCGGTGGACACAGGCCGCGCACCACCTGAAAACCATCACGCTCGAACGCACGAGCCTCCAATGTCTTCAACGAGCTCATCATTCACTTCATCTGCGCTTTGACCGTCTTCAGCAACTTCTCGCCATAGGGCGGTCGCAATCCCGCCAACTCCGCAACATTGATTCTGGACTGGGTAAAGATGGCTTTGGCATGGCTGAAAGTCTTGAAACCATCCTGGCCGTGATAGGCGCCCATGCCGGAGGGTCCGACGCCTCCAAAGGGCAGGTCCTCCTGGGCAACATGCATCACCACATCATTTACAGAGACCCCACCGGATGTGGTGTGGGTCAGCACCCGCTGTTGCTCTTTGTCATCCTGGCCGAAGTAGTAAAGTCCCAGCGGACGAGGATTGTGGTTCACAAAATCGATGGTCTCATCCATTTCCCCATAGCCCTTCACCGGCAGAACCGGACCGAAGATCTCATCCTGCATCAACTGCAGTTGATCGTCCGGGTTGATCACCAGAGTCGGCGGGATCTTGTGGTGCGGCTGCTGACGAAAGTCTTCATCGGCCGGGTTGATCTGCACCACTCTGGCACCTTTTTCCTGCGCCTCTTCGATATAAGCGTTGAGCCGCTCGAAGTGTCGTTGATTGACCACCGAGGTGTAGTCAGGATTATCCAGCAACGTGGGAAACATCTTCGAGACCGACCGAGAGGCGGATTCGACGAACTCTTCCACCTTCTCATCCGGAACGAAGACATAGTCAGGCGCCAGGCAAATCTGCCCGGCGTTCAGCATCTTGCCCGTCATGATGGCATCGGCGGTCTTCTGAATGTCCGCAGAGCGCCCGACGAGTACCGGTGACTTACCGCCAAGCTCGAGAGTAACCGGCACCAGATTTTCAGATGCCGCTCGCATGACATGGCGGGCGACAGATGTCGCACCGGTGAACAGCAAGTGATCGAACGGCAACCCCGAGAAATCAGCGCCGGTCTGAGGGCCTCCGGTCACCACCGCGATTTCGAGCTCGTCGAATGCCGTTGGGAATATTTCTGCGATGGCCTCCGAGGTGGCCGGGGTAAATTCCGAAGGTTTGATCATGCACCGATTACCGGCACTGAGAATGCCGGCCAGGGGTGTAAAGGTCAGGTTGATCGGAAAATTCCACGGGCTGATGACACCGACCACCCCGAGCGGCTGAAACTCAATACGTGCCTTGGCACCCAGTAGATTCAGCGGGAACGGTCCCACCTTGCGTTTTTCCGGCTTCATCCACCTCGAAAGCTGCGCCTGAGCATGACGCAACGGTCCGATGGATCCTGCGATGTCGGTGAACAGGGACTGATGCTCGCTGCGATGGCCGAAATCGTCGCGCATGGCGGCCACCAGCCGATCCTGATGGGTCTGTAACAGGCCGATGGCCCGTTCGAGCCGATCCTTGCGCTTGGCCACGCTGACCACGCCTTCGGCGAGATAGTTTTCGCGCTGCCGCTCGAGTAACGAGAGCATCTCAGCCTTGCTGGTTTCGCCTTCTCGAGACTGAGTATTCTGATCTGCGTCCATGGGTTCCTCCAGTTGCCGGAGCTGTCAGTGGACCGCGGATGATAGCCGCAAACCACCTCACTGCGTTACCGTGGCGGTGCGACGGGTACCTTGTCCAGTTCCCTGTCGAGGACAGTATCGCCGTTTACCGTCACCTGCAGGCGTCTATCGCTGCTCCAGTACCTGGCCTCGATATAGTGGTGCTCTTCCCATTCGAGCTCTACGTTGGTCCATACATATTGCGGTTCTCGACCGCTTTTGGGACGGTCTTTGCGCAGACAATTGTCAACAAACAGCTCTACCGTCTCGTCGTCGGTGACGCGAATGAAGAATTTCTTACGTCGGTGCTGAAAATCGAACTGCTGCATCTGGATCAGGATAGGTATGCTTACACGCAACCATCTTAACAACCTCGGCTTATGAATCACGACAATCCTCCGGATCGTTTCATCAAAGTACTCAACAACCGGGAGGTCATCACCCTGGCTTTCGGCGCCATGATCGGCTGGAGTTGGGTGTTGATGACCGGATTCTGGGTTCAGCAAGCGGGATCCATAGGCACATTGATCGCTTTCGCCGCAGGCGGCCTGGCCATCGCGCTGATTGGCTTGACCTACAGCGAGTTGGTGTCGGCCATGCCCAAGGCAGGCGGAGAGCATGTCTATACCCACCGCGGGCTTGGCGCAGGCTGGTCATTCGTCTGTACCTGGGCACTGCTGCTCGCATACCTCAATGTATGCCTGTTCGAAGCGGTAGCCCTGCCTACGGCCATCGAATACCTGGCGCCTGGCATTCGAATCCAGGGTCTGTGGACCGTATTCGACTCGGAGGTCGATCTTGGCTTCGTTCTGATCGGCGCCGGCAGCTCGATACTGATCACAGTCATCAACGTGCTCGGCATCAAACCGGCAGCCTGGTTCCAGACCGTCGCTTTCTCGATGATTGTGGTCGCTGGCGTGGTCCTGCTGACTGGGGCAATGAGCTTCGGCGACATGGCCCACGCCGAGCCGTGGATCGGAGTCCCCGCCACCGGCATTTTGAGCGTACTCATCATGGTCCCGGCGCTGCTGGTCGGATTCGATGTGATTCCTCAATCGGCAGAGGAGATCAATCTGCCTCCGGCGCGCATCGGAATGCTGCTGATAGTCTCTGTGGCCCTCGCTGTGGCCTGGTACGGGCTCATCTCATTTGCGGTAGCGCTATCCATGCCTCGCGAGCAGCTTGCCGCGGGCAGCATGGCCACAGGCGACGCCGCAGCGGCACTATGGAACCACCCGGCGGCCGGATCCATGCTGGTCCTTGGTGGCGTGGCGGGTATTCTCACCAGTTGGAACGCGTTCGTAATCGGCGCCAGTCGATTGCTTTTCTCGCTCGCGGAATCGGGCATGGTACCCGCCATATTTGCCCGCATGCACCCGAAGTTCCATACACCCTACGTTGGCATCATCACTATCGGCGTCCTTTCCTGCCTCGCTCCTTTATTCGGTCGAACCGTACTGGTGTGGTTGATCGATGCCGGTGGTTTTTCCACCATCATCGCCTATCTCTTCGTACCCATTGCGTTCCTGGCGCTGCGGCGAAAAGAGCCGGACATGCCCCGGCCGTTTCGGGTCAGTCATCCGAAGCTGGTGGGTGTGGGGGCCATTGTTCTTGCCGTCGCCTTGATCGCCGCTTACCTGCCAGGCAGCCCCTCGGCTCTCATCTGGCCCTATGAATGGGCCACGATCACCGTATGGTCAGTGCTCGGCGTGATTCTATATGCCCGTTTCCGTGCTCGACAGCATTGAGGCACATCCCGGCTGTCAGAACAGGTTTTCCTGATGACCAGGCGGTCGAAACAGATCTGTGCGTAGTTCAGATGGACGGGTGTCTCGATCGACTCCGTGACTGCGCAGTGCCCTGGCGAATCGATTTTCGATCAACTCGGCCATGGCGCCGCTGCCGCGCATCCGCTTGC